>DXUR01000044.1 GCA_019417795.1 Clostridiales bacterium
TTTGATTTTGGCATAGTTCTCGTACCACACTTCTAACCAGTTACCCACGGTGTAGGTCTTGGCCCGCCCGTAGTCGATACCCACATTTTCCTCGATGGCTTTTTTCAGTTTTTCTTTTACTTCCGCTTGCGTCTTGCCAAGCACGTTCTTGATGATGGCCTTGCCAGTTTCGGGATCGTGACCGACTGTGTACCGACCCTCCCAGCGTCCGTCCTTTCGCTTGCGGATATTTTCCTCGCCGTTTGCTCGTCTTTTCGGCATAAAATCTACCTCCTTTGTAACGGCACACAATACCGTAAAAGGCAGAGAAAAGCTACTGGAAATCCACAGTATTATCAGAAAGTTATCAATTCCCAGCCGCCGCTTATCTTTGTTTAGGGCGTACCAAGATTTGAGCTGCTACGGAGACTTCCACCGACTACAACTGCATAAAACATACCGATTTTGTATCAAAGCGCCGCTGCAAACCGTTGTGACACGGGGCTTTGCGGTGACTTTTCCCAAATTTAGCGTCAAACAGTTCCGGTACCCTCGAAAAAAGCGTCAATTTTCAAAACCCGCAAACCCTTGCGGCAGCTCGCACTGCGGGCTGCTGTGAATAGGCATTGGCGCGAAAAGCGCCAATGCCTTTCTCCTGCTTTCCAATCCTTTCATCCGAAATCTCCGAAATCAGTATGGAAAGCAACTCCAGCTTATGCGGGAAGCTCCTCGCCAATGAACAGCGGAAGCTCGTCTGCTTCTGTATCCAGGTCACGGTAAATCTCCGGGTTGTCCAGGCTCAGCAGATGATACTCGTTGTTGGAGTAGCCGTAGGGATTGCGGTGCTTGTACATGGCAATCAGCTTCCGCTTGACCAGAACCTTGATGGCTTTCTGGAGAGAAGACTTTTTGATGCCGGTATCCTGAATGATTTTCTTGTGCGTGGGCCAGCAGTATCCCTTACTGCCGGAGCAGCAGACCAGATACGCATACAGTTTGAACTGGGTGGCATCCAGCGGCACATGGAAGATGCTGTTGGGCAGACGAAAGAATTCTTTTGCGGGCGGTTCATACAATCTCATCCATCCACCTCCGTTTGCTGGTCAATCCACTGGATAAACTTGTCTTTTGGAACAAGAATCCGTGTGCCGATTCTGATGTGCGGGAATCCTTTCGAACGAACCAACTCGTAGGCCGCCGCTCTGGAGATTCCCAGCACTTCTCCTACCTCCGGCGCGGTCAGCGTCAGCGGCAGGGCATCATAGTTTTTGAATTTGCTTTCTCTCATTTTCATTTCCTCCTGTATTGTTTTCGCGAAGTCTGCTCTCGCAATCACAGATTTCTCACTCCTTCCGATGGCCGGGCAAACAAAAAACGCATACCAACGAACACCGAACAGGAATCGGTTTTGATTCCCCTGCGGTGTCAGTTATGTATGCGCGATATTTTGATATGTTGTGCCGGCGGCACTATGTATGTAGTAGAATTATAACAGAATAATCCAAATTTTTCAAGTGCAGGGCGTGAACGGAATGTGAACGGAGCGCTTTCTTATGTTTGTGGTTCACTTTATAGGACACGCACAGAAGATTTGTAAACCGGGTTTCGAGAAAAATTTACGAAAAATACGGAGCCTCATCTTCCATGAGACTCCGCAGGAGGTCAAGTATTTTCCGCAGCCGTTTTGAAATCGCCATTTTGCTTATACCAAATTCCTTGCCGATCTGTTCCAATGTATAGAACCGAAAGTAGTAAAACCGAAGCAGTTTCTGGTCATCATCAGGCAGAGTTGGAAAGATCTTCCGGAGTTTGTGCTTCCGCAAAAGAAGGAATGCTTGCTCAAAGGTTGGATCGGTTGGCTCGTCTGTGAACAGACCGGGCATTGTGTAAATTTCATTCCCAACGAAATCCAGGTGACGCTGGTCACTTCTTCGTTGAGCACTTTCCCGTAAACGATCCTGCTCCAAAAACTCCGCGACTTCATCGGATACAGTATTCTTTTGACCGTAGTAGTTGATGTTTTTCATCTTTACCGCCTGTCCAGTACGAAAGGTCGGCAGATGTTGACCGACACAGCCATCACGCTGCATCCCTTCCACCCTGGAGCGGAATGGTTGGGATGAGGTCGAACATCTGCCGACCTCATCGATACTTTTCAATAGTTTAGTTCATAAGTTGGGTGCCTGACGATGGATTTATTATATCAGGCGGCAAGAGAATAATCAAGAACATTTGTGCGAATTATGTCGAACGGTTTGAAATACAAGGGATTCTATTTGTTTATTGTGTTTTGTTAGCGACCACTTGACAGTGCAACCGACGGCCGCCAAGCAATAATTTGGCACTAATGACAGTTGCAATTTTGAGGAAGCCAAGGTAACATCACCAAAACATTTTTGGAGGTGTTACATTTGAAGTCCATTTCTGAAGCAATGAAAGCCTATATGCTAACTCATCCCTTTGACTCTGGCAATGCGGATTGTCAGACGGTACTGGATCAGCTCTACCATGCCTATGCAGAATCCCATGAGCACGATCCCCAAGAGATTGGTGATGGATTCAAGGAGCTGGAGGAGTATCTGTGTGTACTGCCATTGGATAATAACAACGCAGTTTTCAATCTGTGTTGTCGCCTGTGCAGTGCATATGAACGCAAGGCCTTTCTGGACGGCCTGCAATACGGCGCTGAACTGATGCTGGAACTGGGAAAGGAGTCTGACCGATGAAAGAATTCCTTGAGAAATTAAGACAACAGGTAGCTGAAAATCCTCCCAATTATGGGGATGCGGATTCTGTCCTGGGATTACTGTATGAATGCTTCAACGAAAACAACCCCTATGACAGTGAGCAGATAAAGGCGGATTTCGAAGAACTGTACCGGCAGATGAACGGGATGCCCCTCCGGGAGATGGACAGAATCGTCTATCCGGTTTGCAAGCTCTGCCGGGATCATGAGAGGGCAGGGGTTGTGGAGGGAATCAAAATTGGCGTTAGATTACTACAAGAGTTAGGATAGTACATCCATAGTTTACTCGTCTCGTCAAAAAACTTGATGAGATGAGTAAATTTATCTTGATATTGTTCTTGATAGAGAATATAATATGCGAGTAAGGAGAGATGAATATGGGATACATTTCTGCACAGCAAGCTGCGACAAAGTGGGGCATTTCTAAACGACGTGTTCAAGTGCTTTGTACTGAAAATAGAATTAAGAATGCAACTCGTATCGGAAATATGTGGGTGGTGCCAGAGGATGCTTTGAAGCCGGCAGACGGTCGAGTTCAAACTCACCATACAGTTGAATCGCCCACAGCACGAGCAGCTAGGACAGCACTAAAGAAGCTGACGGTAAATGCTTATCAGGAAATAAACGGAAAGCTTAATAACCCCAGCACATCCAAAATGGTGTTTGTTAGCTTACTTGCTACAACTATTTTCTGTGATATCCAGAACGATGAATCATCTAATGAGAAAGATGATGTGTTTTTGATGATCAGTTCGGAACTGCTTGAGATTGAGTTCAAGGAGTCGAGCCGCAGATCCTTCTGGGAAATGTTTTCGTCCTTGGTTTCGGATTTTGAAAAATACATTTATCGCTATGCAGACTATGTTGATGATATTTTATCGTGGGCTTATCAGTATGTGAACAAACTTAGCCTGGATTCTGGGTTAGAAAGTACCCAGTTCTTTACGGAAGAATACATGATTGAGTATCTTACAAAAGGTATTCCTAGAACAACGACTGCTAGTTCTGTATATTTAGATCCAGCTTGCGGTGGTGGTAATTTCCTTTCCCATATCTTGAACCAGTTGTTTGTTTTAAGGTATAGAGAATTAGATAATCCTATCGCTTGCATTGAGAATATTTTCAATGCTTTATATGGATATGAATTGGATCCCAATCTGGCAGCGGTCGCATCAGTGAACCTGAAGCTTAAAGCATTGATGTTGTTGGCTAAAGTACAGCAGGTATCTACTGTTGATTGGAGACTATTTTGCCCCAATATTTTTACATCCGTTGAGCCAAATGGATTTGGCTTCCTGGAGGCAGACTTTTCAACGCACAGAATCAGAAGAGTGGCGGATGGCAAGCGTGAGAATTTAGAAAGCAGGCCCGCTGCCGCAACAGAGATCTATACAACCCCGCCATTCCAAACCGTTAAAGGTATGGCTAGTTCTATGAAGGAACATCTCAAGAAGCATTTCCCTAACGCCAAGTGCGATCTGTGCAATGCGTTTATTTTACAGTGCATCGATAAAATTCAAACAGGTGGAACGATTGGACTTGTTACGCAAAGCAGCTGGATGTATTTAGACAGTTTCGAGAATTTGCGAAGAGAACTTATCACCAATAATACGATAGAATCAATTGCAGACTTAGGTTCTGGAGCATTCTATGATCTAAGTGGAGAAAAGGCAAATGTAGCGCTGGTCAGGGTTACGAAAACACCGTATGCGAATGCATGTGTCAAAGTGTTGACATTGAGAGATATTCCGCTTAAAGAAAAAGCTGCAGTACTGGGAAAGGCCTCCGATTCGGTGCTGCTTATGCAACAGACGCAGCTTTTTGGTGGTGAACACATGGCTTTCTCTTTAAGCCAAACCACCCCCAATACTGTACATGCTATGCCAGGGAAATACGGAGATTACGGAATCCCGATGCAGGGCACTTCAACGGGTGATGCAGCTAGACTAATAGGCTATTACTGGGAACATTTAAATGATCCAGAGTGGGTTCCTGTTAGTAAAGGCGGCAGTTATTCTCGCTGGTGTGGACTTAATAGCTATGTCTTAAAATGGGGCGCTGACGGCGAATATATTCGTGCGACTAAGGGTTCGGCTCTGCGCAACACGAAGTATTTCGATAGAACGTCGCTGGTCTATAGCGATACTGGTACATCCGGCTTCAACGCTCGTCTGCTGGAAGAAGGTCAGCTGTTTGTGGCATCTGGACCGGGGATTAGAGATGTTCAGGGAAGTCCTTACGCGCATCTTTCACTGTTGAACTCTAGAGTGTTTTCCTATTATTTAAGAGCGCTTTCGCCAAAGCTTACGGTTGCAGCCGGATACATTTCAAGAGTTCCGGTTCCTACTGGTTTGCTTGATCGAATTGAGCTGAATAGCTTAGGACGAGAATGTTATGACAGAAAAAGAGCGCAGCTCAAAGTGCGACCTAATAATTTGGAATGGCAAGTACCGGTTATTGAATTCGCATCTTTGGATGCTTTTGTATGGCAGCTTTTCCTGAAAGAAATGCAAGACGAGTTAGTGAAATTAAGCTGCGAAAAGAAACTTGATGACATTATTCTTGAGGCATATGCGCTTGATAAAGCAGAGCTTTCGAAACTGAATGAAACTGTTGGAGTACCTGCTATAGACATAACCGGAACGTCGATCGCGAACAAATTGGATAAAGTAATGGCCCAGGCGTTAGATGCGAATTGTCAGATTGTTCGAACCAGAGTGAATAAACAATCCTTGGGTTGTGATGGCTTGTTGGAGTTTATCGCACGTAAGGAACAGGTTAGTCCAGAACTAATTGTTGAGTTGATTTCGTCTTCTCCTGAGACGTTTGAAGAATGCAAGGCCAAGTACAAGAACTTGGTATTGCACAACATTGTTCTAGCAATTCTTGGTTTTAGAGTGGAGACTCGCGATGAAATGCAGATGTTACAACTGTGCCAGAAGTTCTATGAGATGTATCCTGGGTTGAAAAACGAATGGGATACAGTAGAAGAATGGATTGCGATGCAGTTCAATTCTATTCATACACAGACCTTCAGTAATCGTCCGTACTATCATTATGAGGGCGGAATGTTCACAAGAAAGATTTGAGGATGGTGAAGCATGAGCAACCAGATACATATAATTCAAAATGCAATTACGACCACCATCTCGGAAATTTTTCGTGGTGACTTTAGGCGTATATGCGAAGTCAAAAAAGCGGTATTGCATCTCGAGGCGATTTACTTTTGCCATGGCACTTGCTATCTTCTCAAGCGCAAGAATATGCCAATTAAAGATCAATTAGCGCTCTATCAAAGAATTGAGTTAATCCCACAGAGCACGACAGAGTTCTTTGAGAATAACCGCGAATGCATTATTAACAATTGGCCAGAAGAAAGCGCACTTGCAGCAAAACCAGAAATCCTGTATGATGCACTTTTGGCAAGCGAGTTTTGCGTACAGCCTGAGAGAGTTGGATATAAAATCGATAAAGTTAGCCGAGATATTGCGGGGGCATATTATACTTCTTCTGACTTTTCTGCGCAAATTACTTATCGTGCGCTAGAGAGCTACATGGATCGAAAGCGGAGGCGTGCGATAGATTCAGACTCTTTTGCTTGCTGCAATGAGTATGAGAATATAACCTTCCTGGACTATTCTTGTGGATGCGGAGAATTTCTGTTAGCGGTAATCCAGTATTTTGATAATCATGTATTGGGTTATTCCAGAAAGAAGCTGGCAACTCAGTTGAGGGGTGTAGATGTCAACCCAATAGCACTGATGATCACCATTGCGCGGATTGTTTCTGCAGTTGAAGCTGAAGATGATGAAAATTTGCTTCGTGAGGTCGCAAAGAACTTTATTGTAGGCAATCCGTTGCTTCATAGCGATAAAATTGCACCGCTAGAAGTGAGGTTTGATAATTTTGCGCTTAACAGATTGTATGCTGAGACAGAAGGAATCAATTGCTTGGAACTGGAACAACAAAACCTGGTCGTGTTAGGAAATCCGCCATGGGAAAAGCTCCGCTTTGAAGAACGGGCATTTTTTAGACCGGTTTGTCCTGCAATTTCAGCAATCTCGCAGAAAAACAAGCGCGAAAAGGAAATTAAAAAACTTGCGGTTAATTGGCTAGAACTGTTGGAGTACTACCAGCTTCTGCAAGATGATTATGCTTCGGTGAAAAAAGAAATCCCTAAACATCCGCTCCTGAAAGTATCGTTGGTTGGGGAGCTGAACACATATGCAATGTTTGCTGAGCTAGCTTCTCGATTGACAGAAAAAGATGGTTTTGCAGCGATTATAGTGAAAAGTGCGCTGGTTACATCAACTTGCTATTCGTCTTGCTTCCGACATTTTGTTAATCAGGGATCACTTTCAGAGGTGTTTCTCTTTGATAATCGGGAGAAGCTTTTCCAAATTGACAGCCGCGAGAAATTCTGTGTACTCTTCTTCGGAGGAGAACATGCCGGTGGCATAAAGGTACATTATGGACTGACTAAGCAAGAACAGATATTGTCGTCTGTGCCAATCAATGTTACGAGCGAGGAGCTGGAACTTATCAATCCGGAAACAGGACTGCTTCCGAATGTGGCAGATTCGAAGGAGTTCTCGTTCTTACTTCGAACACACAGATCGCTGTCAGTGTTTGCAAAAGAATTTCCAAAGTGTCATTTTGGTAGGTTGGTACACCTTACTGCGCATGCAGAACACATTTCTACAAAGTCGGAAAAAACACGAGTCCCAATCTATGAGGGAAAATTCATCGAACAATATGATAATCGTTTTTCCACATTTGCAGGAATGAGTGCTGATGAACGTTATCAAGCAAAGGCATCTGCTAGACGGCAACCGGGTGATAGTTTTGTTGCCCCAAAGCCTGCTCCGGAGTGCAGATACTTTATTGATAAGAAATTTTGGGAATCATTTCTTGATAGGTATGATCAACCGTATTCTCTGTGCTGGAGAAGTCTTACCTCTCCCACCAATCAACGGACTATGATTGCATCGATCATACCGTCAATGCCAACTTGCCAATCCGTTCAATTGCTCCAGACAACACCAGTTGAGGATCTTTTGATGATACTGGCGCTGTTTAATTCCAAGGTGTTTGATTTTTTTGTACGGTTGAAAATGGGGGGTATTGATCTGACGCAGAGTGTTGTACGGCAGATTCCTGTTCCTTTCCGAGAGGCATGGAACAGCATGGTTACTTTACATGGTGTAGATTATACGGCATTGGATGCGGTCAGAGCCTTGGAACGGCTACTATACCGGAATGAGCCGGACTTGTGTGGTTTGTGGGATGGTGTTCCGGAAATAAAGAATGCGGATAACTACTACAAAACCGCTGCAGATGTACGGGAGGAAATCGACAAGATTATTTTCCAGATGTATGGTCTTACAAGCGCAGAAGAGAAAATGGTTCGCAACTCCTTTAAGGCATAGTAAAAGACGCAGGCTTTCGGGCCTGCGTCTTATCTATTGGGATTATCCAATTCTGATCTTACCAAATGCCTTGGAAGACTTATTAATGCCGTTGGTTGCCCAGAATTCGCTGTTTGCTTTCAGTGCGTCCAGTTCGCTTTCGGCCATGGTTTCAAGAATGTAGTGGTCAGAGGTTACACGATGGAAAACGAGAATGTGATAGGCAAAGTCTGTTTTGCCATACTGAGAAAGGGATTCGTCGCCGGTCTCCGCATCTCCCTTGAGCTGGATTCGCCAGGATGCATTATTGGGTGCAAATTTGATGGTGCTGGGATAGTAGGAAATACCGTTATAGACGATAGTGACATTCTTCTCCACATCACGAGCCATGGGATCCAAACCGAAAAAGGCCACACTACCGGGGATAGATCCGTTTTCTACATTGGGGTGAGTGCCGCTCTGAAGCTTAGCGGAAGAAGAAAGATCGAGAATGTTTCTAGAGCCGCCGGTGCTTGCGCGCATTTCGAACCAGTAGGTTGCCTGTACATCACTGGATGCTTCCAAAGAAAGAAAAGATGCTGCGGTAACTTCAGAATCATGCAAAGGTGCGGTAGGTTGCTGTGTGGCGGCACTTTCGTTGTTGCCTGTCCTAGAATTGGAAGATGTGCCTGCAAACAAATTGGCGGGGACGGGAATCTTTACCGATGCGGTGGGGAGATTGGAAACTGCACGGTGGCCAAAGTGTGTATTCGCACTGAAGCTACTGCGCTTGGTAGAGTTTTGTCGGCTCTGCTGCTCGGTAACAATCAGACCATTACGCAGAAGCTCTTGGATGTCCTCAACAGAAGAAATCCTTTTTACCAGATTAGACTCCTGATACAGGGTGAATGCTTCCGTCAGATTCTCGTAAGATCTGTGATCCAGCGTATCGTTCAGATTCAGAAACTGAGTGTTGCAGGTTTCGTAATTGGTACACAAACCACCACGAGTCAGATTGTTGGAACCCACAGCGACCCATGCCTGATCCGCATTCCGGACGATGAAAATCTTAGGATGGTATGTCTGAGCAAATGCGCTATCATGGACTACATAGAGTTCGTCGCAGAGCTTTGTGAGTTTGTATAGGGCTTCAGCGGTCGTGTTTTTCTGATCAATACCAGCGAGTACACGGAGGTGTCCGCCTGCGCTGCGGAAGGTCTGGAGTGCCGCTGTCAGCAGATCGACGCCACTGCTTTTAGCATAGGCAACATGGATATTCAGCTCACCATTTTTAACTGTGGTCAATTGCTCCACCAAGGGTGTATAGAGATTTCCGCTGGTGGGCTGCATGATGTAGGTACTTTGGTGCGCTACACCGGAAGAGAACAGGTCGGGCACCTTGAGCCCCAGTGCAGATGCAATGCGAGCGAGTCCCTCTAATGTGGGGTTTGTAGCACCTTTCTCGATATCAATGATAGTCGTGCGCGTCAATCCGGAATTCGCTGCTAGTGCCTCCTGCGTTAGGCTTGCTGCAGTTCTCAAAAGCTGAATGCGCTTCCCTAGCGCATCCTTAAAAACGGAATAGTCATTAGTGTTGGATGTATTCATATAAAACTCCTTTCATCCAAAATTTAGAAATTGATGGAAATAATATACAACACTGAAAGGGATTTGTCAATAGGGGAATGAAAAATATTCTGTACAAAATATAAATTTCGGTTGAGCCAGATAACGAGCCTGCTGACTGGCGTATTTGTGGGAAACGAAGTGATAGTTGCTCTTTTGGTTTGCCACAGGCTGCAATATAGCACAAGCCCTCCCTGTTGGATGGCTGATAACTGCAGATTATTGCAAGTCTACAAAACAACTATTTTTGTGTTTTCCTAAATTGATGCTATAAATTGGACAAATTCCATGATAGAATACAAATACAGAAGTATAACCTCGGTGACAGATATAGACAGTTGGGGGTATTCAAATGATTCTTAAGCTTAGTGTAAACAATCAGAGTGTAGAGAGTTCGGGTATTACGAAGGACTATAAGGATGCCCTGTGCGAATATGTATGGAACAGCTTTGAGGCCAATGCAACCGCTGTTGCAATTGATTGTATTCCCAATGAGCTGACAGGAAGTGCAGAGATTGTTATCACTGACAACGGAGATGGAATCGCCTATGATTCCCTTGAACGCACATTTGGTGCATTCCTCGATTCTCAAAAGAACAGCCGATCCCTGCAAATCAAAACAAAGGCAAACAAGGGCAAAGGACGATTCTCGTGTTTTGCCTTTGCATCCTTGGCTGAATGGTCGACGGTAACGGCAACACCAGATGGCAATATCGCGTATACAATCAGCTTGGAGAATGCTGATAAAAACCAATGCGATGTTTCTGATCCGGCACCAACAACGAGATCAACGGGTACGAGACTGATCATCAGTGGCATTGATGGTATATGTGAAGATGATGTAAGCTTTGCGCAGTTAGAAGATACTATGCTCAAAGCCTTTGCATGGTATCTGTACCTCAATAAGGATAAGAAAATCGTACTAACCATCAATGGTACAGAGTTGGATTATCGAAAGTACATTAATACTGATGCAAGTGTTGAAAAGGAAATCCTAATATCCAGAATCCCGTTCAAAATTGCGTTGATTGTTTGGAATGAGAAAATTACAGAGAATTTCTCTGTGTATTTCCTGGATGAAGAGGGTGTTGTTAGGTCGAAGGATACGACAACATTTAACCGTAATACGGTGAATTTTAACCACAGTGTATTTGTCACTTCGCCGTTCTTTTTGGGGAGAGACGGAATTACATTAAAGGGCAAAAGAGTAGAACTTGATGGGCAAACTGCGCTGAATGAGTATGATGAAGACAAGAAGGTTCTAAAAGAGTTAAGCAAAGAAATTCAGGATGTTATAGAAGAAAGCTTGCATAAGCACATGGCGGCACAAGTGGATAAAGCCATTGCGCGAATGGAGGCCAGAGATTCTTTCCCTACATTCCCGAATGACTTTTACGGGGCCTTACGTAAAAAGGATTTGGTGCAAGTCACAAAGGAGATTTATCGAATTCAGCCTAGGATATTCCATAACCTGAAGCCGATTCAGGAAAAATCTTTACTGGGTTTTTTGAATTTGTTGCTCAGCTCCGAAGAAAGGGAAAATGTTCTTTCCATTATCGATGAAATTGTTCAACTGTCGCCAAAGCAGCGTGAAGAATTTGCATCTGTGTTAAAGCGGACACATCTGGAGAATATTATAGCAACCATTCGTTTTATTGAAGACCGGTATAAGGTCATCGAGGTTCTCAAGACAATCGTCTTTGACTATGCAGGATATGCGAATGAACGTGACCACGTTCAAAAGATTGTGGAGCAGCATTACTGGCTGTTCGGAGAACAGTATCACCTGGTAACGGCAGACAAGCGAATGCAAAAGGCGCTTGAAGAGTATCTGTACTTGCTCTATGGTGATAAGGCTCCAAATCCAGTGTTGACACCAGATGAAGAAGAGCTTCGCCGGATGGATATTTTTGCTTGTGCTGCAAGAAATACTGAGGATGCAAATGGTAGTGCGATTCAGGAAAATCTGGTCGTTGAGCTGAAAGCACCCAAAGTAGTGCTCACCAAAGCGGTTTTACGTCAAATTGAAGACTATATGGATTACGTCCGAAAACAACCGTTGTTTAATAGCCAGTACCGCAGATGGAAGTTTATTGCTGTATGTAGCGCTGTTGATGACGATGTCAAGGCACGATACGATTCCCAGAAGTCTAAAGGCAAAAAGGGCTTGGTTGCTGAAATTGACAACTATGAAGTCTATGCTTTGACATGGGATGATGTGTTCCAAAGCTTTGATTTGAGGCATGCTTTCCTGCTGGATAAGCTGAAGATGGATAAAGAGGCGATAGCTGCTGAGATCGCACAGACTGCTGGTGACGAGAAATCTAAGGACACAGCGGATGCTCTGACTGCATTGGTAGCAAATTGATTTGTTAGCAGAGTAAGATTTCCACTTATTTGATTACTTCGTATTGTTAGCTGCCGCCGGGTGGTATCGGTTGATACCATCCGGCGGCAGTTTCTTTTGGGAAGAAAAGACTTGCAATTTCTAAAAGCTATGGTACAATCACGACACCTTGGGATGGGAGTTGGTTTCTGCCTTGGGAGAGGAAAACCGCCCGCCCCATGTTTTTGACCCATGTTGGAACTAGGGCGGGAGATTACTGGCAGAGTAAGAAAAGCTTCCGGTATTGGCGGTTGGCTCGAAAACAGGGGATGAAAAATCTCTTGAAAACCCGGGCAGCGTAACCATCGGAAAAGTGAATCCAAAGTGGTCTTGAATGTGTCGTAAGTCCAAATTTGGCAGTGAAAGCTGCCTGCTTGGCTGACCCATTTTTAAGACCACATTTTTGACCCATATTTTGACCCATACGGGGTTAGCACACAGTGGATTGGGCAGATTTCAGTGGATTCGGAGCGTTGGAAAAAGCCGTCAATATGTGCCAAACCCCTGAATAATCGCCGCAAAAGTATTCCTGACCGCAGCTCATAACCCGGAGGTCGCAGGTTCAAGTCCTGTCTCCGCAACCAGAAAGTCCTGATTTCTTGCGAAATCAGGACTTTTTCCGCACTTTTGCGTCCAATATCTTACTTGCCACTTTTTCTGACCCAAACGCTGACCCCAACGGGAGCGGATAGCGGAAAGCACTATACCGCGCCAGAGAGAATGTTGCCCATTGTTTTTGCCGCTTCACGCTTGGCTGAGGTCGTTACATGAGCGTAGGTGTCCAGCGTGAAGCCTGCCGA
>DXUR01000440.1 GCA_019417795.1 Clostridiales bacterium
ATAAAGTAGTAAATTCTCCGCGACGGTAAGGTAGGGCAGCCGTTAGCGGCTATGCCGCTCTACGGATGCCGCATACCCCTTGCGGGTAAAGGGTGTGCGCGGGAAACCCAAGAAGGGGAAACGGGCGAAGCGCCGCCAGCGGCGGATAAAGCGAGCCTGTTTCGAGGAAGGCCCCCGGTTTTCGGGGGCAAAGCACACGGAAACCGGCTGGGCCGACGGTGTATTCCTGCACCATGCGGGGAGAAAAGACTTTTTCGACACGCTGAGGCAGCGGGAGACCGCTGCCTTTTCTGATATTTTAGGAGGGATCGTTATGAAGCTGACCTGGCTGGGACACGCCTGTTTTCTTTTGGAGGAGGACGGCTATCGCATTGTACTGGACCCGTATACCGGCGTGGCGGGGTATCCGCCTTTGCACATACAGGCTCACGCCGTTTTTTGCAGCCACGGCCATTTTGACCATCACGCCACAGACTGTGTGGAGCTGCTGCCAGAGCGGGAAAGCCCGTTTACGGTCCGGGAGGTAGAGACCTTTCATGATGACCGAGGCGGCGCGCTGCGGGGGACCAACACGGTCCGGATTTTTACAGCCGGCGGCCTGTCTGTGGCCCATCTGGGCGATCTGGGGCACCAGCTGACGGTGGAGCAGGCAGCGGCCATCGGCCCGGTGGACGCCGTGCTGGTGCCAGTAGGGGGCGTTTACACAGTGGATGCCGCCGGAGCAAAGGCAGTGTGCGATGCGCTGCATCCTCACTGCGTGGTGCCGATGCACTACCACCACGCGCCCTACGGCCTGACGGAGGTGGACAGCGTGGAGCCGTTTCTGGAGCAGTGGTCCTCGGAGGCGGTCCACCACCTGCAAGGAGCGGCGTTTGAGCTGACCAAGCAGACTGCCGGGGTCATGGTTCCTTCGTTTTGAAGAATAGCTCTTGACAAAACGATGAATACTATGTAATATAGTTTTGAAAACTATATTACGCGGCAATGAGGTGATCGTATGGTACAGAACAGACAGGTGACCCTGTTAGGGGATTCCATCTTGAAGGGAATTCAGGTAGATCTGGGTGACCGGCGCTATCGTACTCATAATGAGATCAATGTGGAGGCACTGGAATCGGAATTTCAGCTTTCCATTCATAATGACGCACACTTTGGAGCCACGGTCCGCAAGGGCAGCCGCTTGCTGGACCGGATGCTGGCCCGGAAGCTGCCCTGCGACATGATGGTGATGGACTTCGGCGGCAATGACTGCGACTTCCGTTGGAAGGAGATCGCGGAGGACCCCACGGGGGACCATCAGCCCAACGTGCCGCTGCCGGAGTTTGTGGAGCTGTACCGAGAGATGATCCGGCGGGTACGGAGCCACGGTATCCGGCCCATCCTTACCAACCTGCCGCCGCTGGACAGCGAGCGCTTTTTCAACTGGTGGTGCGGAGATCTGGACAAAGAGGCTGTGATGCGCTGGCTGGGAGACGTGGGCAACATCTATGTCTGGCAGGAGCGGTATTCCCGTGCGGTGGAGCGTTTGGCCCGGGAGGAAAATGTGCCGCTGGTGGATGTCCGTGGAGCCTTTTTGGACTACGGCCACCTGGAGCAGACTCTCTGTGCTGACGGCACCCATCCCAACACCGTTGGTCAGGGCTTGATCACAAAGGCATTTCAGGATTTTGGCCGGGGGCTGCGGCTGGCCGGTCAGACCGTCTGACAGAAGGACAAAAATACGGGTCGGTTTTCAAAACCGGCCCGTATTTTTTACAGCTTTTTGAAGATGTGGATGCGGAAGGATGCCTGACAGTCCAGATTTTCCAACGCTTCCATCCGCTCTACGCCCGCCTTGGGGGTTTTCCAGCAGTAGGGTGTCATACGGAAGAGGGATTGAATATCCGCCTGATTTGCCAGATGGAGGGTGAAGTCCACCGGAACGATGGCCTCATAGGTGAAGCCCTCGTAGGGAGTTTCTTTTTCCTCGTTGGGGTAGGGCGCATCGTAGAGGACCCGCTTCAGCTCCCACAGATGGTCGGCGCCGGGTACCACATAGAGAAAATGGCCTCCGGGCTTCAGGACCCGGCGGAATTCGTCAATGGCCAATGGGGAGAAGCAGTCCAGCAGCAGGTCTGCCGTTTCATCCGCAAAGGGAAGATGATAGCAGGAGGCCACCGCGAATTCCACCTGCTTTTCCCGTTTGGCGGCCAGCCGGAGGATAGATTTGGAGATGTCGATACCGGCTATAGCGGGCGTTTTCCCGGCGGCGGTCAGGGCTGCCCGGATGCCGGCAGTGTAGTACCCCTCTCCGCAGCCGGCATCCAAAATCACCGGATGCTCGCCCACAAGCGGCAAAATCTGGCTACAAAGCGTATTTAAGAGCGGCATATAATACTCTTTGGATAGGAAATCCCGGCGAGCTGCCGACATAGCCTTGTCATCGCCGGGATCGGCGGAGTGCTTCTGATTGGGGGGCAGCAGATAGGTGTAGCCCTCCTTGGCGATGTCATAGCTGTGTCGGTCAGCGCAGCGGTAGACCCGTTCCTCCCGGTCCAGCGGACCGCCGCAGACAGGACAGCGGAACAGAGATTTCATACGATCCCTCCTATGCGTTCAGATCTTGGGTCACGTCATGGATCCACTTGCCGCTGCGGATCCGGTGCAGGCCGAAGGGAACCTTCAAAGCGGATTCCGTGGCCATGATGAAGCAGAAGATGGCGATGGGAGCGTGGAGTACCAGCCCCAGCAGCACCAGCAGCGGCAGGGTGAAGCACCACAGGGGGAGAACGTCGATCAGCATGGCGATCCGCACATCGCCGCCTCCCCGGAGAACGCCCACAATGCCGGTGGTGGCAAAGGCGTGGAGCGGGGCAGAGATGGAGTAGCAGATCATCATGGTCACGCAGAGAGACGCTGAGGCGGCGGTCATGGAGAACAGAGGCAGCACGTGGGGCTTCAGCACGAGCCAGAACAGCAGCTGCTCCGCTATTGCGACACCAAAGCCGGTGCAAAAGGCCACAAAGGTCAGGGCCTGACCAATGGGATAGGCGTTTTTGCCGCCCATGCCCACCTCCTTGCCGACGATCACGGCGGCCGCCGCTGCCACGCCGAAGATGGCTACCGTCACCATCTTGTCGATGTTGCCCGCCACGGTGTAGGCGGAGATCAGGTCTGTGCTGCCCGCCATGTGGCCCATGATGACGGTGTAGAGTGAGGTGCCGGTACCCCAGAGGGTCTCGTTCAGCAGCACCGGCGTGGAGAATTTCACAAAGCTGCGGAAGGTGGCCTTGCCGGGCCGGAGAATACAGGTGGGCATCAGGGGCATCTGCTTGCAGCGCAGGGCGTAGACAAGGGAAATGACAAATTCCACCACACGGGAGGAGAAGGTGGCGATGGCGGCGCCGGTGATGCCCAAGGCGGGCAGACCCAGCTTGCCAAAAATCAGAATGTAGTTGCCTGCGGTGTTGCAGACGGTGGAAATGGCGAATACCGTCATGCCGAAACGGGGATTCTCAATGCTCTGTTGCATCCCGATGTAGATGGAGGAGAGGGAGTTGAGGATATAGGAAAAGCCCACAATGCGGATGTAGGAGG
>DXUR01000441.1 GCA_019417795.1 Clostridiales bacterium
GGCCACCACCATCCCGCCTGCGGCAATGAAGCTGAGTGGCATCCCCGACAACGCAAAGCTGGAACTGACCACGCTGGACGGAGCTGTGATCCTGACGAAATCCAAAATGACCACGATGGAATATGTCAAGTTGCTCACGGCGTTGACCGCCCATGTTGGTCAGATCCTCCTGTCCTTGCGGGACACCTGTGGCCACTGTGACGAGTGCGATGAAGACGGTTGTGTTTACAGTAATCTGTCAATCGAAGAACTTTGCCGACCTTCTGTCACCGTTCCCGATTGGGCCCGAGAGGAAGCGGACATCGCGCCCGACGCCAAGCTGGACTGCTATGTGGATGAGGACTCCGGCGTGATTACCGTCTGCGAGGCAGACAATGACTTCGACCTCTCCGATGTATCGCCCGCAATCCTGTACGCTCTGCGCAAGTCCGGCTGTTGTTTGTCCGCTCTGGAAGATGCGCTGATGGAGAATGATATTATCTACGATAAGTGATACCGTAGGCATTCAAAGAAGAAGCGAGGTGAGATATCCAAAATGAATGAAACCTATCCCTACCCGTATTCCGCTGCTGAAGCCCGTAAGCGGAATGAGCTTTCCCTTTGGCGGGAGAGCCACAAGTCAAACATCGCCTGCCGTAACGCTATCGAGGAAGCCATTCGCCAGAATTTCGATGGGATGCATCTGGACAAGAACTGTATCACGCCGGTGCTGGACGAATACGGCTACAAGCGCACCGCATGGGTGCTCGCCAATACGCTGCACGAACTCAAGTGGGATGGGCGTTTCAGCTATGCCAACAAGCATTGGGCAGAGAAGATATATATTCCCACAG
Source organism: Clostridiales bacterium (assembly GCA_019417795.1). The sequence goes on from DXUR01000441.1 coordinate 834, forward strand.
ATCTCAACCATAACAGCGATTTTGTTGTCCGAAGCCATCCGGCCGTGCTGGATGGCTTCGTCAGTTTCTACCGCAAGGCGGTGCAGGCGTTAAATCTCTTTGGCGCGGAGCATTGTGTCGGTGACCGCGCCGAGCAGGACTATACCGGCAAGGTGCTGGTACTCAGCCCCGACACGCTGAAAGAATCCTGCTGGAGTCAGGAAAACCAGCTCTGGTATGCCCATGACGGTTTTGGCTGTTCGCCTCACGCCATTGGCCGCTCGGTGCGCTGCACCTGCCTTAGCGACGGGGAGATGACACGCTGGAACCGCAACGAGTTCATCGGTGTGCTGGATGACAAGTTCCTTCCGGAATGGGCAAAGCCGAAGCTGGCAGAGCTTCAAGCGCAGGAGCAGACCGACGCGCCCACGATGGGCAGCATGAATATGAAATGAGGAGGATGTCTGAATGTGCATGACCTATTACACCGTGGACGATCTCCGCCCCGGAAGGCCCGGATGGGGTGTGAAGCAGTTTTCTTCGTTGAATGACGCAATTCCCCATTATCAGTCACTCTCCATGGACGGGACCCGCGTCCTTGGTATGGCGGATGACGCCCACGCTTATGAACTCATCCGCTGTGTGCGCCTTTTCCCCGGCGACGCCCAGGGCGAGGATGTTCTGGCGGCAGATTACCGGCGCAGCGGCTTGACGAAAAAAGATGCCGCCCTGAAAGTTGCGCTGGACGGTTGCTTAGAAACCCTGCATCCCCGCTTTTTGTTGGAGCCGGGGCGTCTGGTTCCCGTTCCCCAGCGCAGAAAGCTGCGGGAAGATTTGCGGGAGGCGCTTCTCTGGCAGGGTTATGAAGAAAACTACGATTCCGCCATCCGTTCCGCTTTTGTGGGCGGTGTTGGTTGGATCTCACCCCAGGACGTGAAAAAACAGCGGCATCTTCCACTTGTGCTGAGCTACCGGGTAGACGGTATGTCGAAAGACGGTGCCTACCTCTCCTTAGAGCTGGAGCCTTGGGAATATGACCTTCTGCTGGAGCAGACGAAAAATCACTATAAAAATGAAGAAACATTAAGGAGGAACACAAAATGAAACGAATGCTATCCCTCTGCGCTGCGGCGCTGTGCCTGACTTTGGCACTGACGCCCACTGCGCTGGCGGCAGACTTTGAACCCGCAGTGCCGGACGTCAAGGTCTGCTACCCCACCTCCATCGTCCGAAACGACGATGGCACAGAGCTGAAGAAAATCTATGATCTGAGTCCGGAAGACGATCCCGCGGGCATTCCCCGCTCGGACTTTCGGCAGGACGGCTTTCAGTACACCCTGACAGATCTTCTGAAGCAGGAGCTTCCGGAAAACGAGAGCCGCCAGCATACGGAGCATGTTTCTATCGAGAGCGCCAAAAAGGATATGGAATCCGTGCTGGCGCTGCTGCCGCAGGAGCGTGAGTTCATCACGGACGACGGGCTCATGGGCACGCTCACGTTGAAGCTCGACACCGTGCAGGTCGAGCCGTCCGGCTATGGCAGTTCTACAAAGCAGCTTTCCGTCAAGCGCAGCTATCCCAATCTTGCCGAGCAGGATACACAGTACATCCCCAAGAGCATTGAGGACGGCGGCAGGACCCTGACGCTCTCCGACATTCAGTGGCAGACCGACAATACCGCCAACATGGACGGTTATGCCGTGGCAGACCGCTATACCGCCGTCGCCACCTACACCGGCAACGCCACCAGCAGCTACGTGAAAGGCTATACGGTTACAGCGGATTATACCGGCACGGTGAGCCGCATCGCATTAAATCGCGTTCGCTATGTTGCCATTTTCGAAGGCGTGCCTATTCAGTCCGCAGAGCCTGCAAAAACTGCCGGCGCAATGTCCTCGCTCCGCTGGTCCTATGTGCTCATCCCCATCGGAGTCGTGGCTGCGGCAGGCGCGGGCGTCGGCGGCGCGCTGCTGGTAAAGCACAGAAAAGAAAACGCAGATGAGGAGGAAACAGAAGAATGAAGAAGATCATCACCCTTTGCCTGAGCCTTTGCATGACAGCATCTCTGGCGGCTCCGGCGTATGCGCTGGAATACAGTATCGATGCGCCGAATGATTACGACTTCGGCAAGGACACCTCCATTGAGGTGATCCACACGGCAGATGGCGGCGCCATGCGCAACGAGGATGTGAGTAAGAACGCAGCGCTCATTCCGCCCGTCTTTGGCTCGGAGAGCATGAATGCGCTGCATACCGGCGAATACCTGACGCCGAATCTTGCGCCGCGCACCCTTCCCACGGCTGGCGCTGTGATCAGCGGCAGCGGCGATGTGGTTACCCCAGGGAGTACGGTGAGCAGCGGCAACGGTTATCAGCCCGCCGTGCTGTTCACAGAGGTGGCGAGCGATCTTTACTACAAAAACGGCTCCCTCGGCAGGCTGGAGATCCCCACGCTGGATCTAAGCGTGAGGATCTGTCAGGGTACGGACAGCAAGACGCTTGCCAAAGGCGTCGGACATTTTGAGGACACCTCCATCTGGGAGGGCAATGTCTGCCTCGCTGCCCATAACCGCGGCGCCAACAGCTACTTCGGGCAGATCCACACGCTGAACATCGGGGACAAGATCACCCTGACCACCAAGCTGGGTACCCGCACCTACAAGGTGACGGATGTCAGCAAGGTCAGCGAGACAGACCGCAGCGGTCTTGCGGACTCCGGCGAGAATATGCTCACGCTTTACACCTGCGTCCGCAACCAGCGGGA
>DXUR01000442.1 GCA_019417795.1 Clostridiales bacterium
GAAGATCCTCGCCCGCCGCGGTGGACTCCAGCAGGCCATTGCGTATGTTCTCAACGGGGATAAGACGGAAGAACAGATCCTCACGGCGGCGCAAGGCTGTCTCACGTCAACAGCCTGCCATGACATGGCTGCGGTCAAGCAGCGTTGGAATAAAGTGGACGGCGTGCAGCTTTATCATGTCATCCAATCCTTTCGCCCCGGTGAGCTGTCACCGGAACTGGCACTGGAGATCGCGCAGGAATTTGTGCGTGAACATCTGCCGGGGTATCAGGCCGTGATTGGCGTCCACACAGACCGCGAGCATATCCACGCGCACATCGTATTCAATTCCGTCAACGCACTCACCGGAGAAAAGTATCACAGCAATGCCCGAAGCTACTACCAGCAGATCCGCGGCATCTCAGACCGGCTCTGCCGGGAGCATGGCCTGTCCGTTATCATGGCGGGAGAGTCTGCCAATGCCATCAGCTATGTGGAGTGGCTGCGGCGGTCTAAGGGCCAGCCGACCTTTCGCTCCATGCTGGAAGCAGATCTGCGGGCGGCTATCCAGGACGCCAACGATCTCGGACACTTCTTCCTGCTCATGGAACACATGGGATATGAAATCCACCACGGTGATCGGCTGGGGTTTCGTCTGCGGGGACAGGAGAGATTCCAGTATCCCGGCAGACGCAACACGCTGTTCACGGAGGATGGTATCCGTGCTGCTATTCAAGGAAATCTTGCGGAAATTGAAGCAGGCAGCCGTCCCACCGTGCTCTCACGGCCTAAGTATCGGCCATACCAAGCGCATCCGAAATACACCGGCTTCCTTGCCCTCTATGTGCATTATCTCTATTTGCTGGATAAGATCGGGCAGCGGCAGTACCCGCCCCGCATGACGCCTCATCTTAGGCGGGAGGTCATGCGCTTTGAGCAATACCGCACACAGTTTGACTTTCTGCGGGAAAATGAGATCGTCACCCAGGCGGATATGGATGCCTTCCAGACCCGCACAGAGGAATCGCTGGCCAAACTCATCAAGCAGCGTACCATCCTCAATGTGCGGAAAAAGAAACGGCAAAAACTGTATACGGCTTTGGCGGATGTGGAAGCGTTGGCTCCCAGCAAAGCGCTCTATGAAGAAGGCCTGACCGGCATGGAGACAGAATTTGAACGGTACATGGAAGCGGTGGCGCTACTGGATAGCAGCGGCGTTCACAGGAACCGGCTGACGGAAGAAAAGGCGGAGATCTATGAACAGCTGGCGGAGCTGAACCGTGAGATCCGCACGGAGCGGCAAAAGCTGAAGCTCTGCCATAAGATACAAAACCAAGTGCCTGTCATGGAACAGGACATTCAAAGAACAGAAGAACACCAGAAGGAGGTGCGGGAACTTGAATATAGGCGGCGGTGAAGCGGCGGACCAATTGGTGCGCATGATGCTCGCTGGCAGTGAGGTAGCTGTCCGGCTGAGCGGTTCCGGCCTTAAAAATATGCTGGCGCTGACGCTGGCACTGGCAAAAAACCATAAGACGATCTCCGGCAAAGTCAACCTCGTGAAGATGCTGAAAGAGACTCGCGACGTGCGCCGGTTCGCCATGTCTCCGGAGCAGTATCAGGCATTCAAAAAGAAGGCTGGAAAGCAGAAGATCTTATTCTCTGCCATTCGGGATACGGATGGTTACGGCAAGGTGGTGGACGTCATCATGCCGGTAACGGAGATCGACAGAGCGAATATGATCTTCGAGCGCATCCAATACCTCGGCCAACCAGAGCAGGCGCAGCAGCCTCCACGGGAGCAAGCCCCGTCCAAGGCCAGAGAAGCCCGTGAAAGGCAGGCTGCAACCCAAGTCGAGCAGGATCAGCGCCCCCAAGAGGACACCCCTGTGACACCGCCTGTGGGCCAGCGTCAGGAGGTGGAGCCAAAAAAAGGATCTCGGTCGGGACAAGACTTGCCCGCTACCGTGCCCAGCTCGACCTCGTCCAAAGACGGGAGCCGGATGACGAGTGAGGAACGCCCCTCCGTGCTGGAACGTCTGAAGGGCTACAAGACGCAGCTGGACCAGCAGCAGAAGCCTGCCCCGGCCAGAACAAAAAATCGGCAAAAGAGTAAAAACGGTAAAGTGAAATAAGTATTATAGATCACCCAAAGCAGTCCCATTGGCGATACACGATCCGCCGATGGGACTGCTATTTTGTTCTCCCGGAGGTGAATTGCCTGAAACAAACATCCAAGCAAAGCAACCTAATTTTGCGCCTTTTCCTCTATATCCCGGTCATCTGGGCGGCGCTGCTCACTGCACAATCCCTTGGCGGCGGTTTGCCGGATCTGTTCTCCAACCTGACCGCCGCGCTGGAGCACCCTTTCCAGATTCAATGGACGGACAAGAGCCTGTTGACCATCCTGATTTGTACTGGCGTTTACATTATGAGCCTGTGCATCTATGACGCCGAGAGCGGCAGGACGCGGGACGGCGAGGAACACGGCTCCGCCATGTGGGGCTCGCCCAGGCAGATCAATGCGCAGTTCTGCCAAAAACAGAATAAGATCCTGACCCGCTATGTGCGGCTGGGGCTGGATACCCACAAACACCGGCGCTCCTTGAATGTGCTGGTCATCGGCGGCAGCGGCGCGGCCAAGACCCGCGGTTATGTGAAGCCCAACATCTTGGAGGCCAATACCAATTATGTGATCACGGACCCGAAAATGGAAGTTCTGACCGACACAGGTGGATACCTGAAAAAAAGGGGCTATGACGTCCGGGTGTTGAATCTTGTGAATTTGGAACAGTCTGACGGTTATAACCCCTTTTGCTACTTGCGGGATGAAAAAGACGCACTGAAGCTGGTGAATACGCTGATCCAGGCAACCACGCCCAAGGGCAGTCATGAGTCCGACCCATTCTGGACGAAGTCCGAAACAGCCCTGCTCCAAGCCATCATCCTCATGCTGTACCAGGAAGCGCCGGCATATGAACAGAACTTTTCCATGGTCATGCGCGTGCTGGAATACGCTGAAGTCCGGGAGGATGATGACGAATACATCTCGCCGTTGGACCTGCTGTTTAAGGCGATGGAGCATGAGCATCCGGAAAGTGTGGCCCTGCGGCAGTATAAGGTATTCAAGCAGGCCGCCGGCAAGACGGCAAAAAGCATCCTGATCAGCGCCGCTGTGCGGCTGGCTCCCTTCAACCTGCCGCAGATCAAGGCGATCACGGACCATGATGACATGGACTTGTATACCCTGGGAGAGAAAAAATGCGCCCTCTATGCCGTGATCCCGGATAATGACACGACCTTCAATTTCCTCGTTAGCCTGCTGTATTCCCAGATATTCCAAGCGCTGTACTACTGCGCCGACCAGATCCACCATGGGGCGCTGCCATGCCATGTCCACTTTATTTTGGACGAGGCTCCATCTGTCAATCTGCCCGGTCTTCCGCGGGAATTGGCAACCATGCGCTCCCGAAATATTTCGTGTAGCACCATCATCCAGAACATGGCGCAGATCAAGGAACTGTACAAGGATTCGTGGGAAACCATCCCCGGCAACTCGGACACGCTGCTCTATCTCGGCGGCAACGAGG
>DXUR01000443.1 GCA_019417795.1 Clostridiales bacterium
GTTCACAGAATAACAAAGAGAATAAATCTGTTCATAAAATGTTCAAAAATACAGGCGAAATATTGTGTTGACGAATGTTTTGGTGTATGCTAATATTTAGCATACTAAAAATTAGGACACTAAATGCAAAGGAGCTGATACCGATATGAAACCAGCCTGCGGACCGGATTTTTTGGGGCCTTTGTTAGGCCATGCGACCCATCTGGCACGGGAACGGATGGATGCCCGGTTATCCCGGTATGACATGACTCCCTCCCAGACCCATACACTGCTGTATCTCAGCAGTCACGGCTACACCGCCCCCCAGCGGGATGTGGTGGAACACCTGCGAGTGCGGCCCTCCACTGCCAACGGTATTCTGGACCGGATGGAGGAAAAGGGCTTGATCCGCCGCACGGCGGATGAAAATGACCAGCGGCAGAAACAGGTCACAGTCACGGAGAAGGGCCGGGAACTGAACAGTCTGGTGCAGGCTGTCTTTCAGGAGGCAGAGGCGGTCATGGTCAAGGGGCTGCGGCTGGAGGAGACTGAGACTCTGCGGCTGCTTTTGTACCGTGTCATCGAGAATTTAGAGGAGGACCGAACCACATGCTGAAAAAACTCGGGCCATACGCAAGACCCTATTCCAAATGGATCGCGGTGGGCGTTCTGTGCAGCGCAGCCGAGGCTATTTTTGAACTGCTGATCCCGCTGGTGATGGCGGATATTGTGAATATCGGCATTGAAACGGCGAATCAGAACTACATTCTGCAAAAGGGCCTTCTCATGGTGGGGATGGCCGTCATCTCCCTGTGCTTCGGACTGGGGGCTGCGGCATCTTCCTCCGTTGCCGGACAGGGTTTCGGCGCGGAGCTGCGGCGGGCGGAGTATGAGCACATTCAGGATTTTGCCTTTTCCAACATCGAGAAGTTCTCTACCGCGTCCCTTGTGACCCGGCTGACCAATGACGTCAACAATATGCAGATGACGCTGATGATGGGGATGCGGCTGCTGGTGCGGGCCCCGGTGATGCTGGTGGCGGCGCTGGTGCTGTCCATCCGACTGAGCCGTGACCTGAGCAACGTATTTCTGGTGGTGATCCCCCTGCTGCTGATCGTCATCGTCCTGATCCTCACCAAAGCGGGGCCGCTGTTCCGGTCCCTCCAGGAGCGGACGGACGCTTTGAACCTTGTGGTGCAGGAGAACCTCACCGGCATCCGGGTGGTGAAGTCCTTTGTCCGGGAGGACTATGAGGAGGAGAAGTTCGCCAAGCGCAACGGCGATCTGAAAGAAAGCTCCATGCGGGCCTTCGGCATGGTGGTCATCAATATGCCGGTGATGATGCTGGTGGTTTACAGCACCATCATCGCCGTCATGTGGTTCGGCGGCAAAATGGTCTACGCCGGGACGCTGCCGGTGGGCGATTTGACCGCCTTCTTCACCTATATCACCCAGATCTTGATGTCCTTGATGATGGTTTCCATGATGTTCATGATGATGACCCGGTCCATCGCCTGCGCCAAGCGGATCGTGGAGGTTTTGGATGAGCGGCCCGCCATCACCGACGACAGCGCCAAGGCGGACGCCGCCGTGAAGGACGGCAGCATCGACTTTGACCATGTGTTTTTCAAATACAGTGAAACCAGCCCGGAGTGGGTGCTGAAGGATGTGAACATCCACATTCCCAGCGGGGCTACGGTGGGTATTTTGGGGGGCACCGGCAGTGGCAAGACCAGCCTCATGAGCCTGATCCCCCGGCTGTACGAGGCGCAAGAAGGCACCGTCTCCGTAGGCGGACGGCCGGTGGCGGACTACACCATGGAGCATTTGCGGGAGTCCGTCAGCGTGGTGCTGCAAAAGAACACCCTGTTCTCCGGCACCATCCGGGAAAATCTGCTCTGGGGCGATCCCAACGCCACGGAGGACCAGCTTTGGGCCGCCTGCCGCGCTGCCTGTGCCGACGAATTTCTGGAGCGGATGCCTGACGGTCTGGACACTGATTTGGGACAGGGGGGCGTCAATGTCTCCGGCGGACAAAAGCAGCGGCTGTGCATTGCCCGTGCTATTTTGAAAAAACCGAAGGTGCTGATTTTGGACGATTCCACCAGCGCCGTGGATACTGCCACGGATGCGAAGATCCGTCAGGCGTTCCGGCAGGATCTGCCGGGAACCACCAAGCTCATCGTGGCCCAGCGGGTGACGTCCGTCATGGACGCCGACCTGATTCTGGTGATGGATGACGGCGCGGTGGCGGCCCAAGGCACCCACGAGGAACTGATGAAGACCTGCGAGATCTACCGTGAGGTCTACGAATCCCAGCAGGAAGGAGTGAGCATCGGTGGCTGAGAACAATACGAAACGCGGACCGGGCCACGGTCCCGGTGGACCCCGGGGCGGCTTCCGAAAGCCCAAGGATCTGCGGGGCACCCTAAGCAAGCTCATGGGCTATCTGGGGCGGTATAAGGCGCTGCTGGTGATCGTGGTGATCTTGCTGTTTATCAGCGCCGCCTGCTCCGTGGCAGGCTCCTACCTCATCAAGCCCCTCATCAATGATTATATCCTCCCCGGCGATTTTATCGGCCTTGCCAAAATGCTCTGTGTCATGGCGGGGGTCTATGTTGTGGGGGCAGTGTGCTCCTACGGTTATGCGCGGATCATGGTCCATGTGGCCCAAAACACTGTGGCAAAGCTCCGGGCGGATCTGTTCAACAAGATGCAGAAGCTGCCCCTGAAATTTTTTGATACCCACACTCACGGCGAACTGATGAGCCGGTACACCAACGACATTGAAACCGTGTCTGAGGCGCTGAACAATAGTTTCGCCAGCCTGATCTCCTGCTCCCTAACCTTTTTGGGCACGGTGGCCATGATGATCGTCCTAAGCCCCATCCTGACGGCCATCACCTTTGCCATGCTGGCAGTGATGCTGCTGGTGGTCAAGACCATCGGCGGCCGCAGCCGCCGGTACTTTGCCGCCCAGCAGAAGGCCATCGGCGCGGTGAACGGCTATATCGAGGAGATGATCGAGGGCCAGAAGGTCATTAAGGTCTTTAACCACGAGGATGCCGCCAAAGCCGGCTTTGCCGGACTGAACGAGGCCTACCGGGACGCGGCCACAAAGGCCCAGGCCTATGCGGGCGCTATGATGCCTGCCATGGGAAACCTGAGCCACATCAACTACGCCATTACCTGCTGCGTGGGCGGTCTGCTGGCCATCCGCAGTGGCGACCTGGGCGGGCTGGCGGCCTTTTTGCAGTATACCAAGCAGGTAAGCCAGCCCATCACCCAAATCTCCCAGCAGGTGAACACCATTCTCTCCGCCGTGGCCGGCGCGGAGCGGGTGTTTGAAATCATGGAGACGGAGCCGGAGGTGGACGAGGGCAAGGTGACGCTGGAACGGGTAAAAGAAAACGCCGACGGCACCCTGTCCAAGGCGGATTACGATACCGGCGCCTGGGCCTGGAAAAAGCCGGACGGCACCCTGGTACCCCTCCGGGGCGATGTCCGGTTCGACCACGTGGTGTTCGGCTACGATGACCGGAAGATCATCCTCCATGACATTTCCCTCTTTGCCAAGCCCGGTC
>DXUR01000444.1 GCA_019417795.1 Clostridiales bacterium
AGGGCAGCCGTTAGCGGCTCCGCCGCTTTACGGATGCTGCATACCCCTTGCGGGTAAAGGGTGTGCGCGGGAAACCCAAGAAGGGGAAACAGGCGAAGTGCCGCCGGTGGCGGATAAAACGAGCCTGTTTCGAGGAAGGCCCCCGATTTTCGGGCGCAAAGCGCACGGAAACCGGCTGGGCCGACGGTGTATTCCTGCTCCATGCGGGGAGAAAAGACTTTTTCGACACGCTGAACGGCCCCTTTGGGGCCGTTCCGAAAAGTGCTTATGCCTCGGTCTGGGTGGGGTCGATCTCCGTGGGGCTGGGGATGGGATGCTCCTTGTGAGCAACCATGGCCTGAATCAGCTCCACCGTACCGCCAAGGCCCAGTGCACTGCTGTTCAGGCAGAAATCGTATGCGTCCACCGCGCCCCACTTCTTGGAGGCATAGTATTCGCAGTAGGATGCCCGGCGCTTGTCGGTTTTCTGAATCAGGCTCTTGGCCTCCTCCGGCGTCACCTTCTGGCGCTTGGCCACGCGGGCGATCCGGTCCTCCAGCGGGGCGCTGATGAACAGGCTCAGCAGATTGGGGTTCTCCGCCAGAGCATAATCGGCGCTGCGGCCGATGATAACGCAGGGACCTTCCTCCGCGATGTGGCGGATGGTCTTGAAAATCGCCAGATGTACCTGCTGCTCCAGAGATTCACCGGTAGCGCCGGAAAAGCCAAGAGGGTAAGCATCCATGGCGATGGCGTATAGCAGGCTCTTGGGCCGCTCGTCAAAATTTTCAAAGATCTTCTGGCACAGGCCACTCTTCTTCGCAGCCTCCTGCAGCAGCTCCTTATCATAGAAGGGAATACTCAGCTCCTTCGCGACCCGGATACCGACCTCCTTGCCGCCGCTGCCGAATTGCCGTCCGATGGTAATGATGGTTTTCATAGAGATTCCTCCTTGTTCTTTGCCTCTGCGGGATCGCATCTCTGTCAAAGGACATGCACGTAACCGTTGTGCTATATTTTACCACGGTTTCCAATCTGCGTCAAACGAAAATCCGCCCGAAAAAGGTCCGCCCGTATGGGCGGACCTTTGATGATTCTATCAGCGCTTTATCAGGCTTCCGGTTCCGCAGGCATGGGCAGCCCCAGACGGCGGTACATGGTCTTTTTCACCGCCCGGAGGATGTTCTCATAGCCGGTGCAGCGGCACAGGTGCCCGGAGAGGAGCTTGCGCAGCTCCGCGTCCGTATAGAGCTTGCCGCTCTCCAAAATCTCCACCGCCGTCATGATAAAGCCGGGGGTGCAGAAACCGCACTGAACGGCGGTCTCGTCGATAAAGGCCTGCTGGATGTCGCTGAGCTCGCCGTTGGGCCCCATCAGGCTTTCCAGTGTGCGGATACGCTTGCCCTCCGCCCAGACAGCCAGATAGATGCAGGAGTTGAAGCACTCGCCGTCAATGATGACGTTGCACGCGCCGCACTCCCCCACCTCGCAGCCCTTTTTCACGCTGGTCATGTGGTAGTCGTTCCGAAGCATATCGGTCAGGCTGGCCCGGACGTCCACCATCCGTTCCACATCCTTGCCATTCAGGTTGAAATGGACCAACTGATACTGTGCCATTACAGCTCACCTCCCGCCAGCTTCACCGATTCGATAAATGCCCGCTTGGCGCTCTCCACTGCGATGTGCAGCCGGAAATCCTTAGCGGCCCGCCAGGAATCCCGGGGGTTGATGTCCGCCGTCACCGCTTGCGCGAACCGCTCCGCCAGTTCCAGACTCACGATCTGGCCCTTTGCCATCGCTTCCGCCGTGGCTGCCCGCAGGGGCACCGGTCCCGCCACGCCGAAGGCCACCCGGGCCCGCTCCACCGTCTTTTTATCTGCCGACAGCCGCACGTTCACGGACGTACCCAGAGTGGCAATGTCCATGGCGTTGCGCATGGCGTACTTGATATAGTGGCCGAAGCAGTTTTCATAGCTTTCCTTGGGGATCAGCACGGCGGTCTGGATCTCGCCGTCCTCCGCCCGGATGTCCACCTTGCCCGCCTTGATGTAGAAATCATGGATGGGCAGGCGGCGGACACCGTTTTTGCCCGTCAGCTCGATGACAGCGTCCCACGCGTGGAGGGTAGAGGCGGAATCGGCGGAGGTAACGCCGTTGCAGGTGTTGCCGCCGATGGTGCCGATGTTGCGGATCTGGGGGCCGCCCACCTGATCCACAGCCTCGCCCAGCACGTTGATGTACTTCTGAATGAGGGGATCTCTGGTAATATGGGAAAAGCTGGTGAGAGAGCCGATCCGCAGTGTGCCGTCCGGCTCCATGGAAACGCCCCGGAGCGCGTCGATACCGTAAATGGAGATCAACTCCGCGCCGGCCCGCTTACCCTCTCGCATCTGCACCAGTACGTCGCTGCCGCCGGCGATGATCTGGGCCTCCGGGTGCTCCAACCGGAGCGCCACGGCCTCCTCCACACTGGCGGCCTGATACAGGGCTTTCATATCATACATGGTCAGTCACCCTCCTTCTCGTCATGGATCAGCCCGGCCTCCTTAAATGCGCGGTACAGCACATGGGGGGTGATGGGCGTGGTGTCGATGGAAACGCCGGTGGCGTTGTAAATAGCGCTGCGGATGGCCGGCGCCGGGGAACAGGCCGGTGGCTCGCCCAGAGCCTTCGTTCCAAAGGGAGAGGTCGGCTCCGCGTTCTCCACAAACAGGGCCTCCAGATCCGGATGATCCATCACGGTGGACAGCTTGTAGTCCAGCAGGTTGTTGTTCAGTGGCTTGCCGGTCTTTTCGTCGAACAGCAGCTGTTCGGAAAGGCCGTAGCCGATGCCCATGGACATACCGCCATGGACCTGTGCCTCCGCCAAGGCGGGGTTGATGAGGCTGCCGCAGTCATGGACATTGATGATGCGCTTCAGCGTTACCTTGCACATGGGAATGTCTACCTCCACCTCTGCGAAGGTGCAACCAAAGGAATAGGCGTTGGAGCGGATGGTGGCGGTGCTCTCCGCCGTGATATGCTCGGAGTGGACCGGGTTATACTGGGCGGTCATGGCCAGATGGGACAGGTCCATCTCCACCGCGCCGCTTTCCTTGCGGACCACATTGCCCTCCACGATGTCCAACTCCTCCGCCGAACAGCCCAGCATCTCGGCGGCATAGGCCAGTATTTTCTGCCGCAGGAGCCGCCCGGTCTGGTCGATGGCGAAGCCCTCCATGTAGGTCTGGCGGCTGGCGTAAGCGCCTAAGCCGGTGGGGGTGATGTCCGTATCCTGACAGGACACCACATGAACGTCCTTGTAGCTCTTGAGGCCCACGGCCTTTGCGGTCATCTGTGCGTAGGCGGTATCCGCGCCCTGACCGATCTCCGTCTCGCCGCACTGCATGGTAACGGTGCCGTCCAGATTCAGCTGCATCCGGTTGGAGGCCGTCTCCAGAGAGATGGGATACACGCCGGTGTTGTACCAGAAGGACGCCGCGCCGATGCCCCGGCGGACAGAGCCGGTGTCCTTGGCGAATTCCGCCTTGCGGCGGTCATAGTCCATGGGGGCACGGCCCCTTTCCAGACAGGCCC
>DXUR01000445.1 GCA_019417795.1 Clostridiales bacterium
GATATCGACGAGCCGGAACGGATCGATGCCAAGGACAAGGTGTATGAGATCGTCAGGACCACAGCGGAGTATATGCGGCAGATGGAGACGGCGCCCTTTTTGAAAGCCGACGGTCTGGAGGACGGCTACAAGGTGTTGGCAGATTTCAATAACATCGTGCTGGCCGGTATCCAGAGCAAATACGGCGTCCAGTTTGTTACCTGGGACTGGAGCTTCGACCGCAAGGGCGTATCTCATGGTCATTACTACACCGGACTATATTCATCCGGCAACTATGACGCGGCGAAGCGGGACTTCGCCACTCGTTCCGGACTGATCCCAGAACAACAGCTCTTCCGGGAGAAGCAGCTCATTGAGATCTATCGCTGCTGCACGGACACCCTGCAGGGCAGCTTTGAACTGTCATACGATCAGGAAAAGACAATTCAGGATGTGCGGAAGCAGATCGAGGAGTGCCTGCCTGACATTATGGAGCGCATCCAGCAGCAGGACACTGAACCGACGCAGGAACAGACAATGTAATATCAAATGGTAAGGGCCGGAGTCTTAACAATAAGATTCCGGCCCTTTATTCGTTTCAGAGAGGAGTTCGTTTATGCCGTGTTATTTCATGCGAGACACGCCGCTGCAGGCGATGGAGCAGCTGATGATGTCTCAGCCCGGTCAAAAGCCCCGGGGCGGTGGGATATACCGCAGCCCATTTCATTACACGCCCAAAGATGTGGCATGCGAATACTGCCAGAACTATGTCCGCAAGCATCCGTGCCGCCTGTGCGAATGCACCTGCCTGGAGGAACGGGTCGAAGCAGGCGTACTGGAACTGAATGAGTTTGTACGGGACTGCTTCGCACCCTCTATGGGATCGCAGCTCCGAAAACGGATGCATCAGCAATTCAGAGAAAAGAAACATCGATTTTTCCTGTCCGATGCCCACCGGCGAAGATGGACACACTGGCGAGAACGCTGCTGGCGTCTGTCTGACCGAAACAAAGCCGCCCTCTTCCTGCTCACGGCGTATGAGGGCCTTTGGCGCAGGATGGTTTGGAAGTGCGGGAACGACGGCTTTGACTTCCAAAGCGTCCGGCTCGGAGGGATCGAGCCGGAACTCTACAGCGTATACCAGACGGCGAAGGCCATTGCGGTCGGCTGCTGCAATATTACACTCGCAGACCTTGCGTCTCCGGAATTGGTCACAGATGAGGCGTTCCACCTGATCACCGGCGCACTGCTGATGGCCAAGTACGGAGATGTGGTTTTGAATTTGGAAAAAGGAGCTGATGAAACATGATGATACAGGCGGTGCTCGGCAATCCGCATCACCCGGAATACGGCGTGGCAACTATCCCGTTCCCCATCCCCCACGACCAGTACGCACACTGCATGGAGCTGTTGGAGGCATTGGAGATCGGCGATGCGGTCAAAGCCGACTGCAAGGTGGAGAAGATCGACAGCTTCTACACCGTCCTGAAACGAGCGGAAATGCTCACGGTCAATGTGGAGGAGCTGAACTACCTTGCCAAGCGGCTGGACAGCTTCGACACCGGCGAGGCTGCGCAGTTTCAGGCGATGGCGCACAAGCTGGAACTGTTCGAGCTGAAGGATCTCATCAACCTGACCTTCTGCTGCCAGCAGGCCACGGTCATCACCGACTTTTCCGACCTCGCCGCTGTTGGCCGGAACCACTACATGAACCTGCACGGCGGCAGCGCAAGCGTGGATGAACTGAACGCGCTGGACGGCAAGGGAACCGCACGGCAGCTCATTGAAAGCGACAGCGGCACGATCACTCCTTACGGCGTGGTCTACGACAACGGCATGAAGCTGGAGCGGGTCTACGACGGACGGTTCTTCCCCTGTTATTACTACGAGCCGAACGCCATCACCGTTGCGGTGACCTCCAAATCCGAACCGGAGGACACCAATCACATCACATGGCTGTTCCTCCCTATGGTGCAGGAGGAGATCGACCGCGCCCTCCTTCGTGGGGGCATCACAGATCACGCCGATGTCCGCCTGCGGCTGGAGGACAGTCAGCTCCCCAATGAGGTGGATGTCCTTCTGGATATGGAGTACGAAACCCTCTCTGATCTCAACGAACTGGCAGAGGCAACGGATGGGTTATCAAAAGCGGATATGGAAAAGCTGGGCGCCGTGGTCATGCTGGCAGAGCCAAAGTCCGCGGCACAGATCAAAAACCTTGCGGAAAGCCTCGACCTCTTTGACTTCGCCCCCGGTGCGCATACGCCGCAGGAGTACGGCAAGTACATGATCCGGCAGTCCGGCCGCTTTGAGTATGACGAAAACCTCGATGCTTTTTATGACTATGAAAAGTACGGCACGGAGCGCATGAACGCGGAGGACGGGATGTTCACCGACCGGGGTTACATCGCATACAAGGGCTATTACAACATGGAAGAAGTGATGAACGGCAGCCAGAGCAGCCACATGGAGATGGGAGGGATGATGTGATCATTCAAGCAGAACTCAGGCGGAAACAGTCCGAGTATGAAGGCGAAGCATGCAGTGTAGATAAGGTAATCGAGTTGCCCGCCCAGCGGTTCATGCAGTTCAGCCGCGCACTGCTGGCTGACTATGATTTCATCGCAGAGAACAAAAATGCCATCCGGCGTGATGATGACGCCAGACACTGTCTGCTCATCCTCGACGCGGAGGGAACGGACGGTTTCCTTGTTGACCCACAGGGGTACAACTATGCTCGGTACAGTGCCTTTGTCCCCAACGCCCGCAGTTTGCTGACGCCGGATATGGGGATCGACCGCAGCTACCTTTCACCGGCAGAACCTTGGAGAGATGAGAACTGGGATGAAATGCTCCGCATGACATTGCGCATCGATGGAAAGCCGGACTACACCCTCGTCCTCCCCGCTGACGAGGATTACCTCAGCGCCGTGAAGGCTTACCTCGACATCGATGTTTTCGCGGATGCGATGCTCCGTGATATTCGCTTCAAGGTACCTTATATTGGAGAACTGATCTGCGACACGGATTGCCCTGCCGTAGAGGATTACAACGACTTTGCGGAAGCATTGGAAGGCATCTGGCAGAAGGACGGGATGCTTCTGACCTATGCCGCTGTGTTGGATGCCGAGAAGCCGGAAACTTTGCGTGGAGCTTTAGAGCTCCTGCAGAATCTGGATAACTACCAGCGCATCGTAGATACCTACGGCTATGGTCAGCAGCGCTTGCAGGAAACGCTGGGACTGGACGATGAGGCCGTCCGCGAACTGGAAGGTTACATGGACTTTGAAAAGTATGGTACTGACTGCATGGAAAATGACCATGTGGTAGAAACGGAGTTTGGTCGGCTGCGGCGTTTAGAGTCACCTTTTCCCGAACAGACACAGGGACAGCAAATGTTTCAGTAGCTATTACTGCCGATGTGTGCTATGTTGTGTAGCTATACCATAAGAAGAAAGAGGTAAAAATGATGGGAAATATGAGCAGATTCCATATCCGTCTGGCCCGCCCAGATGAGGCGGGCTTATTCTATACCCCGCACCCCGAAGAAGATAAACGGCTGGGTACCATCGG
>DXUR01000446.1 GCA_019417795.1 Clostridiales bacterium
GCCGCCACCCTGCTGGGGACGCAGGCCACGCCGGAAAAGGTGGAGGCCCTCCGGACGGAAATGGGATTGAACCGCCCCATGCTGGCGCGGTACGGGGAATGGCTGGCCGGTTTCTTCACCGGAAATCTGGGCGTTTCCTTCCAGTACCGCCAGCCGGTGCAGGCGCTGTTAGGCCCGAAAATGCTGGTGACGCTGTGCTTGAGCCTGGTGAGCTTTATGCTGATCGTTGTGGTATCGCTGCCCTTGGGATTGCTGTCTGCCAACGGAAAGCTGGAGGGGCTGCACACGTTTTTGAATCAGTTCTGCATGGCGGTGCCGCCATTCTTTACCGGCATCCTCATTTCCTGGTGCTTCGGCATTTTCCTTCGGGTGTTTGTCCCCGGTGACTTTCCAGGACTGGACCGGAACCTTGGCAAGTCTCTGGTGTACTTATTCTTTGCCGCCGTGTCCATCGCCATCCCCCGGGTGGCTATGACGGTGCGGATGCTGCGCAGCACGGTCATCAGCGAGATGAACAAGCCCTATGTTCGTACGGCCATTGCCCGTGGCAATGACCGGCGGCAGGTATTGTGGGGCCATGTGCTGAAAAACTCTCTGGTGCCCACCGTCACATTCCTGGGGCAGACTATGGCGGAGATCGTAGCGGGCAGCATCGTGGTGGAGCAGGTGTTCTCTGTTCCTGGACTGGGGCGGATGCTGGTGGCCTCCATTTCCAGTCAGGACTACCCTGTGGTGGAGGCCATCGTGGTGATTCTGGCCTTCTGGGTGGTGCTTTCCGGCACTCTGGCGGATCTGGTCAATCGCTGCATCGACCCCCGGATGGGAGGGATCGGCAAATGAAAAAGAGAAATCCTTACCTGACCGTGGGACTGGTGATGACCGGCATCCTGACGGCTCTGATCGTTCTCGGCTTTTTCTGGACGCCCTATGACCCCAACGCCATGGCAGCGGGGCCGAAGCTGACGGGGCCGTCTCTGGCTCACCTGATGGGAACGGACAGCTTTGGCCGGGATATTTTCAGCCGGGTGCTGAAGGGCGCCGGGACCACCTACGGAATCGCGCTGTGTACTGTGGCCGTGGGCGCGGTGTGCGGCACGGTGCTGGGCGCCGTTACCGGCTATTTCGGCGGCATCGTGGACGATGTGCTGATGCGCCTTGGCGATGTGCTGACGGCATTTCCCAGTATTCTGCTGGCGCTGGTGGTCATCAGCTTGCTTGGCCCTGGCAAGACGCGGAACGTGATCCTCGCTCTGGGCCTGGTGTTCATCCCCAGCTTTGCTCGGATGGCCCGTGGTACCTACGCCGGACTGCGGGAGGTCAACTATGTAAAAAGCGCCCGACTCATGGGGGCATCCAGCAGCCGCATCCTGTGGAGGCATATCCTGCCTAATACTTGGAGCGTGCTGCTGCCGGCGCTGACCATCGGCTTCAACAACGCTGTGCTGGCGGAGGCATCCATGAGCTATCTCTGCATCGGCGTGACGCCGCCGGACGCCTCTCTTGGCTATATGCTCTCGGAGAGTCAGGGCATGTTTATGAGCGCGCCCTGGTACGCGCTGGGAACGGGCCTGACCCTTGTGTGGATGGTGTTCGGCGTGGGACTGATCGGCGAAGGACTGCAGCGCCGGGGCGGAGGTGAGGTCTGATGCTGGAAATTCAGAATTTGCATGTGAAATTTCATAACCGGGACCGGGAAGCGGTCAGCGGTGTGAGCCTGACCATTCAGGACGGCGAAATTCTGGGCCTGGTGGGTGAATCCGGCTCCGGAAAATCCGTCACTGCCATGAGTGTGGCGGGTCTGCTGCCCCGGAAGCGGTGCGACTATACCGGCCGCATCCTGCTGGACGGGCAGGAACTGCTCCACGCGGACCGGTCCGTTTTGCGGGAGATTCAGGGAGCGGAGATCGGCGTGGTGTTTCAGGAGCCCCAAAGCTGCATGGACCCCCTGATGAAAATCGGACCTCAGGTAGAGGAGACCCTGCGGATCCACACCCAGATGCCGAAAGAGGAGCGCCATCAGCGGGCGCTGGCGGCGATGGCGGCAGCAGAACTGCCGGACCCGGAGGGGATCTGCGACAAATACCCCCATGAGCTTTCCGGCGGGATGCTCCAGCGGGCTATGATCGCCGCGGCTATCGTGAACCGGCCCAAGCTGCTGCTGCTGGACGAGCCTACTACGGCACTGGATGTGACCATTCAGGCCCAAATTCTGGAAATGCTGAAAAAACTGAACCGGGAGAGCGGCGTGTCCATGCTGTTCATCTCCCATAATCTGAACGTGGTACGGAAGCTGTGCCGCCGGGTGGCGGTGATGCAGCGGGGCGTTCTGGTGGAGGAGGGAGATACCGATCAGGTATTCTACCATCCTCAGCACCCCTACACCCAAAAGCTCATCGACGCCATCCCCACCCGGAACCGAAAGGAGGAGCGGCCATGACGGACGAATTGGTACTCTCCCTTCAACATGTTACCGCCGGGTATCGGGAAGGCGGCGTGTTGGGTCGCAAGTACTTTCACGAGGTGCTCCACGATGTTTCCTTCGATGTGCACCGGGGTGAAATTTTAGGATTAGTAGGCGAGTCCGGCACCGGAAAATCCACGCTGGCCAAGACCATCTTGGGCATGGTGCGGCCGGAGGCCGGACAGGTCATCCATTATACGAAACGGCCTCAGATGATCTTTCAGGACCCGTACAGCTCTCTGAACCCGGCGTATCCGGTGGAGTGGCTGTTAGAGGAGCCGCTGCGGATCTACGGAAAGTATGACGGCCCGGAGCGGAAGCGCCGGGTCCGGGAGATGCTGGAACGGGTGGAGCTGCCGGAGGAAGTGCTGAAAGCGAAGCCATCGGAGCTTTCCGGCGGACAGCGGCAGCGGGTGTCCATCGCCGTGGCCCTGATCCAGCGGCCCCGCTTCCTCATTGCTGACGAGCCGGTCAGTGCACTGGACGTGACCATTCAGGCCCAGATTTTGAAACTGCTGCGGGAACTGCGGGATGAACTGGACCTCAGCTACCTGTTCATCTCCCACGATCTGAACGTGGTCTACCAGCTTTGCGATTCTGCTCTGGTGATGAAGCAGGGGCGCATTGTGGAGCAGGGGACGGTGGACGAGCTGTTCGACCATCCCAAGGACCCGTACACAAAGCAGCTGTTGGCGGCGGCGGAATAACCGCATAGCCGAACAACTGGATATAAGGACAGCAGGCGGTTCCGCCTGCTGTTTCCAAATCCTGAGCTTGAAAAATGACAGATGAGGCATTGCTATGAGCTTCTGGAAAAAATATCGAAAACTGCATATCTGGCTGGCTGTCGATCTGGCGGTGTTGGGCCTGTATCTGGCTCTGCGGCAAAACCGGCAGCTGATGAACAGCTTTGCGGATCACGTCACCACACCGCTGAAGGCGGCGTTGGGGCGGCTGTGCGCGCTTACCAGCCTGTCCATCATGGAAATCCTGTATGCTCTGGCGGCGGTGGGGGCTGTGGCATATACCGGCTTGTCAGTGATCGCCGTGGTGAAGGCCAGGGGTCACCGGGGACGGCGGGTATACAG
>DXUR01000447.1 GCA_019417795.1 Clostridiales bacterium
ACACCTTCAACTATTGCAACGAGAAGGGCGCAAGAAAGGGCTACGGCTACGAATTGCTGGAGACCTTATCCGGCTATACAGGCTGGCAGTTCGAGTATGTGACCTGCGACTGGTCAGACTGCTTTGAAAAGCTCGAAAACGGCGAGATCGACATCATGGGCGATATTTCCTATACGGAGGACCGCGCCGGGGAGATGCTGTTTTCAGACGAGCCGATGGGAGTGGAAAAATATTACCTCTACGCCGATCTCTCACGCGCAGACATCTCCGCCTCTGATTTCAAAACGCTGAACGGCAAAAAGATCGGCGTTCTGATGGGAACGGAGCCGGAAGTGATGCTGACCGAATGGGAGGAAAAACACGGCATAAAAACGGAACACGTCAACATCTCCAACAACGAGGATGTGAAGCAAAAGCTGGCAAATCACGAGATCGACTGCTTTGTTTCGCTGGAAGAATCCTACTGGGCAGAGCTTGGCATCTCGACCATAACCCGCGTGGGAAAATCCAGCATCTACTATGTGCTCAACAAAGACCGTTCTGATCTCAAGGAAGAACTGGACAATGCGATGCGCGCGTTGGACGAAGAGGCTCCTTTTTATACGGCGGATCTGTGTAAAAAGTATTTCTCGCTGGATTATAAGCCCATCCTTACGGGTGAGGAAAAGGCGTGGCTCAGAAAGCACGGCGCGATCCGAATGGGCTTTCTGACGAGTGATAGCGGCGTCAGCACCTTTGACCCTGCCACCGGGGAGATTACCGGGACAATAACGGACTATATTCAGTTTGCCGCAGATTGTCTGGGCAATCAGAAGCTGGAATTTCAGTTGGTCGGTTATGACGACAAAGAGGCGGAACTCAATGCGCTGAAATCAGGCGAGATCGACATGATCTTCCATTTCGACCAGAGTCCCAATCTGGCTGAAGAATATCGCGTTGCCAGAACCAACACAACTTGGACCGCCAATATGATGGTGGTCACGAACCAACAGCTCTTTACCGAAAACAAAGTGAACCGCGTTGCCGTTCCCCAAAACAAGATCTCCCTGACAAGGTACATTGCGTTTTATTATCCGCAGTGGGAGATCGTGGACTGCGATACACAGGAGGATGCGATAAAACTGGTCAAGGACGGACAGGCAGACTGTTTTATTATAGGGGTCAGCAGTGAGGCGAAATACAGTAAAATTTATGGTTTTTACAGCGTTCCGCTGCCTAACCCTGCCAATTCCTGCTTTGCGGTCAATAGCGGAAACCGCAGCCTGCTGTCCATCCTGAACAAAACGATCAAGGCAATGCCAGCCAATATGCTTACCAGCTCTCTGGCGATGCATAAGAGCTCTTTGCGGAAGGTCACTCTGAGCGAGTTTATAAAGGATAACTTTGTCATGGTGCTGCTGGTCAGCAGCATTGCGGTTGCAGCCATTCTGCTCACGATCCTGAAGCTGCTGCGGAAGGCGCGCAAAGCCGAAGCTGCTGCAAGGAAAGCCGCAGACGATACGCAGGAGCTGAATGCAAAATTGCAGGTCGCTGTGGAAAAAGCGGAGAGCGCGAACCACGCCAAATCCACCTTCCTGTTCAATATGTCGCATGATATCCGCACCCCCATGAACGCCATTATCGGTTACGCAGACCTTGCCTCCCGGCATTCGGACGACCCTGCAAAGCTGAAAAAATACATGGAGAACATTCAGGTGTGCGGACAGAACCTGCTGATGCTGCTGAACAATGTTCTGGATCTTGCCCGCATTGAGAACGATAAGACGGAGATGGAGTATTCTGTTTCGGATGTCGATAAGGATTTCCGTAATTGCATTGCCATGTTCCGGAATCAGGCAGACAGCAAGGGGCAGACGCTTATGGTGACAACACAGCTGCTGCATCCGTATATCTATGCGGATATTCCGCACCTGACCGAAGTCTGTACAAACCTCGTCAGCAACGCGGTCAAATACACGGGAGCCGGCGGCACGATCCGCTGCGATGTTACGCAGAAGCCCGGCGAAAAAGAGAGCTGGTGCAATATGGTGATCACGGTTGCCGACAACGGCATCGGGATGTCGCAGGAGTTCCAGAAGCACATTTTTGAACCCTTTGAACGGGAACGTACGTCCACCATCAGCAAGGTGGAAGGCAGCGGCATTGGAATGGGCATCGTGAAAAAGCTGGTCGGGCTGATGGGCGGCACCGTGAAAGTGGAGAGCAGGATCGGTGTTGGCTCCACGTTTACTGTGACCATTCCCTGCCGCATTGCGTCCGAGGATGAAATACAGGCGAAACGGGAGACTGGCCCTTCGGACCAAAAGAGCCTGTGCGGCGTGAAGATCCTGCTGGCCGAGGACAACGACCTCAATGCGGAGATCGCCGTCGAGCTGCTGCAGGAAGAGGGCTGCACGGTAGACCGAGCCAAAGACGGCGTGGAATGTGTGGATATGCTGGAAAAAGCGGCGAACGGAACGTATCAGCTGATCTTTATGGACATCCAGATGCCGGTGATGAACGGCTACGATGCGACAAAAAAGATACGGAGGATGGATGACCCCCAAAAGGCGGACATCCCCATCATCGCCATGACGGCAAACGCCTTCTCCGAAGATAAACAGGCGGCATTGGATGCTGGGATGAATGACCATATCGCAAAACCGATCAATATGAATGTCCTTGTGCCGACCATCCAGAAATATCTCTGATGCGGACAGAAGGCTGCAGCACATAAGAATACTGGCAGCCCGCCTCACCCTGTGCGTTGATACAAAAAGCTGCATCGACTGGCGCAAAGAAATCGGACGCGCGCTGCTTTTAGGTATCAATACATGAAATTTTATTGAAAATCCCTCATGGCGGTGGTAATATAATCTTATATCTCTGTCGTGCTGTACCTATGCCTTTTTGTGGTATTCGGGAGTGCAGAACGGCAGCTGCCCAAGAGTTGTGAGGAGAACGATTTGATGAACAAAAGAACATTGCGCCGCCTGTTTTCCGTGCTTATGGCACTGGTGATGGCGGTCTCCATGCTGACCAGCTGCGGAACAAAAAACGCCGAAAGTGTGGAAAAGAAGGAGGACGCCCAGACCATTCAGGTGTATCTGTGGACGAATAACCTGTATGAAACCTATGCGCCCTATATCCAGTCCCAGCTGCCGGATGTAAATATTGAATTCATCGTGGGCAACAACGATTTGGATTTTTACAAGTTTTTGCAGGAGAACGGCGGTCTGCCGGATATCATCACCAGCTGCCGCTTCTCGCTGCACGATGCGGCTCCCTTGAAGGACAGCCTGATGAACCTTGCCTTGACCAACGAGGCGGGCGCTGTGTACAACACCTACCTCAACAGCTTCAAAAACGAGGACGGCAGCGTGAACTGGCTGCCGGTCTGCGCCGATGCCCACGGCTTTGTGGTCAACCGCAGCCTTTTTGAGCAGTACGGTATTCCTCTGCCCACCGATTACGAGAGCTTCGTTTCGGCCTGTCAGGCCTTTGAAAAAGCAGGCATCCGCGGCTTTACCGCCGATTATACCTACGACTACACCTGCATGGAAACGC
>DXUR01000448.1 GCA_019417795.1 Clostridiales bacterium
CCTGCTTCAGTGCGGTCCAGAAGGCGGCGGGACGCAGGGTTTCATAGGCGGAAGAGACCTGGATCTCGCTGGCATCAGCGGCACCTTGCAGCAGGCTGTCAAAGTAGGCTTCCCGCAGAGCATCCCGGTCCGCAGGCAGACGCCGGAGGATGACGAAACCGTTTTCGGTCTCGATAATGCCGGAAAACTGTCCCGGTTCCAGAGCGGCCGCCGCATCCTGAAGGGAGGGCGTCCAATCCGCTTCTTCCAATAATGCGCCTCCGGTCTCTGCCAGCAGCGCGTCAAAGGCGGCTGACGGATCCGCAGCGGTATTCAGATGTGCGAACAGCTCCGCTGCCTTTTGCCGGGCGGCTTCTCGGTCAGACTCGAAGGGGATCAGGAGCCGTTCTGCCGTCAGCGGGGCAGTTTGCTGTTCAAACAGAGCCAGCTCGTTTTCCGCGGGAGCCAAGGCACTGCCGGGGGTCTCGTAGAGGGCGTATAATTTGGCATATTGCACACCGGTCTCCGTCAGATGCCGCCCCTGCTCCAGCGTCAGATAGGCGTAGTGCCGTTCCGGAAGTGCGTTCCGCTCAGCGTCCGTCAGCGTGCAGCCGTATGCCGCCGCCCAGGTCCCCACGGCAGCATACAGGGCTGTGTCCGCCAGCGCATCGGCCTTTACCAGATCCTCCAGTGTGCCACCCTCAGAGAGTGGAGCGGTCCAGTCTACTGGTTCTCCGGCGGCATCGCAGCGTTCCTCCATCTGGCGGCAGTCCAGTGCCAGCCAATAGAGGTATTCCCACGCGGGGATGTTCTGTCCGTCGATCACCAACAGGGGTTCCGATTCGTTTAAGTCCGCAGCCTGTCCTAAAAGGAGAGCGGCGGGTCTCGGTTCTCTGCCGCAGGCGGTGAGCAGCAAGGCCAGCGGCAGGACCAAGGCAAAAAAACATTTCTTCATAGCGACGCCTCCTGTGTTTGTCCGTTTCCATATCTATGCGGCGGCGTACGGTGCTATGCGAAAAAACCGCCGCGCCCCGGAGGGCACGGCGGTCCGATCAGGACAGCGCGGCTGCAAGCACCAGCAATAGGCCGGTCAGCAGCAGGAAAAGCAGCATCAGCTTCCACACGAATTTCAGCCATTTTTCATAGGGGATGCGGCCCAGCGCCAGCGCGCCCATCACCACGGCGGCGGTAGGCGTCACCAGATTCACAAGACCGCAGGCGGACTGGAAGGCCGTCACCACCACGTCGCCGCCCACCCCGGCGAACTGTCCCAGCGGAGCCACCACCGGCACGGACAGTGTGGCCAGACCGGAGGAGGACGGAATCAGCACGGACAACGGCAGGTAGATCAAAAAGACCAGCAGCACGAAGGAGGTGGAGCCAAGGCCGGAGAGGGCCGTCTCTCCCCAGTGAAGAATGGTGTCGGTGATATGGCCGTCATTCATCAGTACGGTGATGCCCCGGCTGATGCCGATGATGAAGGCCACGCCCAAAAGATCCGTGCAGCCGGAGACGAAGGTCTCCGCCAGTTCTACCTCACTGAGCCGGTCCATCAGCCCCACCACGATGCCCGCCACTAAAAACAGAGCGGACAGCTCCGGGAACCACCAGCCCAAGACCGGCAGGGGCAGGCCCATTTCATCAAAGGGAATAACGCCGTAGATCATGGTGAGGAAGGTGGCGGCAAAAATAAGGAGGATGGCGGCGTGACGCCGGGTGAGAGGTTGGACGCGGCCCACGTCTGCGTGAAGCCTGCCTGCGCCGATGCCCACCACGGAGCGGCTTGGGTCCCGCTTTATCCGGGCGGCGTAGGCGGAGACATACCAGATGGCGGCACCCTCAAAGATCACGAACTGAATGAGCCGCCAGAGAAGGCCCTCTCCCAGAGAGACCCCGGCGAAGCCTGCGGCGATGCCGGTGGCGAAGGGGTTCACCGTGGAGGCGATGACACCGGCCCCGGCCCCCAGCAGGATCACCGCCACGCCTACCACAGCGTCATAGCCCGCCGCCAGAAAAATAGGCAGCAGCAGAGGGAAGAAGGCCATGGTCTCCTCCCACATGCCGTAGGTGGTGCCGCCCAGACCGAAAAACAGCATTAAAATAGTAATGAGCAGGTTTTCCCGGCCTTGCAGCCGGGAAATCACGTTGCTGACTCCGGCGTCGATGGCCCCGGTCTTCATCACAACGCCCAGAAAACCGCCCACCATCAGGATGAACACGCAGACATCCACTGCGTCATAAAAGCCTCGGAAGGCGGCCTTCAGTGCCGCACCGATGCCCTGCGGCGCGGGGGCGACGGCGTGATAGCTGCCGGAGATGGGGATACCATCGGCGTAGTCATAGCTGCCTGCCGGGATGAGCCATGTGGACAGTGCCACCAGAAGAATCAGGCAGAACAGGATCGTATACGCGGTGGGCATCTGGAATTTGCGTTGCTCCATGGGAACACTTCCTCCTTACGGACTGACTTACGCGCCGATGGTGGCCACCATCACGGCCTTGATGGAGTGCATCCGGTTCTCCGCCTCGTCGAAAACCACGCTGTGACGGGAGCGGAACACCTCATCGGTGACCTCCCGGATGTCCACGCCCTTGGCCTGCCATTCCTTCGCCATTTTCGTTTCAAAATCGTGGAAGGAGGGGAGACAGTGGAGATACAGCACGTCGGGATTCTCCGTGGCCTTCAGGGTGTCCATCGTCACCCGGAAGGGGGACAGCAGCCCTACCCGCTCTGGGATCTGGGCTTCCTCTCCCATGGAAGCCCACACGTCGCCGTAGATCACGTCGGCGCCCTTTAAGTCCTCTGCGTGGTCAGTGATCTCGATGAGGCCGCCGTTTTTCCGGGCCTCGGCAAAGGTGGACTGCACCACTTCCTGATCCATCTGCTTGGCCAGTTCCTCCGGCCCCATGGCTACAAAGTGCATTCCCAGCTTGGCTGCGCCCATCATCCACGCATAGCACATGTTGTTCCGCACATCGCCGGGGAACACCACCTTGATCTTGTTTAAAGGCTTTTTGCAGTGCTCCTCAATGGTCATCAGATCCGCTAAGATCTGGGTGGGGTGGTCGGCGTCCGTCAGGCCGTTCCACACCGGCACACCGGACCACTTGGCAAGATCCTCCACCACGGACTGCTCGTAGCCTCGGTACTCGATGCCGTCAAAGAACCGGCCCAGCACCTTGGCGCTGTCCTCCAGGGATTCCTTTTTGCCCATCTGGGAAGAACCGGCGTCCAGATAGGTGACGTGGGCGCCCTCCTGGGTGGCCGCTACCTCAAAGGAACAGCGGGTGCGGGTGGAGGTCTTTTCAAACAACAGGACGATGTGCTTGCCCTGTATGGTGGGGGCGCAGACGCCTGCCCGCCGCTTGGCCTTCAGGTCGTGGCCCAGATCCAGCAGATAGCGAAGTTCCTCCGGGGTAAAATCGGCCAGCGAGAGAAAACTGCGGCCCTTTAAATTGACTGCCATGATAATTGCTCCTTTTGATTTACTATAAACTGATTTAGAAATTGTGAGGGCACGGCGCCGCTTTGCGGCGCGGGGGAGCATGGTGATACCATGCGG
>DXUR01000449.1:0-1838 GCA_019417795.1 Clostridiales bacterium
ACTTCCTGACCGAATACCGCAAAAAGAGCCCTGCTACTCGTGTCTGAGCGGCAGAGCCCTGTTGCTGCTATAGGAAATGATGGCTGGTGTTAGCGTTCAATGATCTCAGTGGTAATTCTGGTTTGACCTTCACCAAGAAGTTTGCCATATGCGCGGTCTGAGATCCGCTTGAATTCTTCTGCTTTTTCTCTTGATTCAAAGTGATCTTGTCCCAGCACGGAATTTCCGTTCTCATGATCGATAATTTGTACCAAGATTTTATTTTCAGCCATAAGCTTACCTCCTGCTGCTGATAGAAGTGGTGACGATGGGCGCGATGTCTATTACCGCAGCTTTCTCATATATGCTTGGGACGTTCTTTTCTGACTCTCATAGAAGGTAACGCCGGTAACATCATCCACGACCAGATCATCATAAGGGATGCCCTTTTTGTTCAGATGATCAATGAACCAGCGCTTTTTCAGATAGCACCACGGGGTTCTGCTGAGGTCGCCGTAACTCGATGCAGGCCGTTCACATGCGTTGTAGGTCTTGCCGCAGATACTCCACCATTCTTTACGCACCCGCTCCCGCATTTGCAGAACCTCAGAGGTGCCATGAAGGCCATGCTCTTCGCCATACTGATAATCTGCCTTCTTGATTTTTGCGTTCTGTCCCGCGCTGACTGCACCAGCCGCACCAAGACCGAACAACCCTAAAAATAACGAAAAAGCGCCTGCCATAATAGTTTCCTCCTGTATTTTGAAGTGTGTTTGCTTTTGCTGTACCTGAAGTCTATCAAACTATGCATCCGATAAGATGGACTTACAAGTGTGCTGTTAAAAATATGGAGCGTTGTGGCTGCCGTCGCGCGGACTGATGGTTGACCGCACTATAGCAGGCAAAAAGTATCCGGTAAGGCCTCCGGTGGCGGGGCACACCTCACTCCGTCAGCCCCAACAGATAATCGGTCGACACCTGATAGAATTGGGCAAGCTGGATCAGATGAGGGATCTCGGGACATTTGTCGTGCTCCCATGCGTAGACTGCCCGGCGGGTCACACCCATAGTTCGGGCAAGCTCGGTCTGAGTATAGCCGTGCGTCAGGCGCAGGTGCTGCAAACGTTCTGATATAATGGTCATGGCTGCTCTCCTTCAATATAATGGGCGTCCTCTCACAGCCCGGCGGATCTCTGTCTTTACGGGTGCACTTTAAACGACGTTAAGGGTAATGGTGCCGCTCTCTTTGGTGATGATCTCATACTCGGTGGACTGGATATCCCGCAATACCAGCTTTTTCAATGCTCAGGATGCTGGCAAGGGGGATGGAAAGCATGGTGTGTCCGGCCATGAAATGCAGCTCTGACTTGTTCCGGTGCGTGTGCAGCTGGATGTCTTGGAACGCGATGTCTGCCCCGGAAAAAACGGCGCACCCACTGGCTTTGCACTCGGATGTCTCGGCAAGAAAGGTGTCAACAGCGATTTTATAAGTATCCATGGAATGTCTCCTGTGATTTTATATAATAGCACTACTCTCACTCGTGCCCTCGCTCTCTGTCCTGCTATGATTAGTCAGCCTTCACGAATAGCTCCATGCAGTCCGCACAGATGACCCGCACTTCCTTGGTGCTCCGGATGATGGTACCGCACTTGGGACATACCCACCGCCGGGTGCTGCTCTTTGCCTTGGGAGGCTTGGGTGCGCCGGTCTGACTGCTGCCGGGTGCCTTGCTGCCTGCTCCGGTGCCTGCCATATCCGACCATGCCAGCCGCTCACCCATCTGGATATCCTGCCAGCCTTGAAAGATGATGAAGTCCAACAGCTCCTCGGAAGGGCTCGTGATGGTCCAGCCGTATTT
>DXUR01000449.1:1938-3528 GCA_019417795.1 Clostridiales bacterium
GCGGACGGGGTCTTTTTCAGGCTGATGATGGGCTCGGGCAGCTTGCCTGCAAAGTAGTGCTTGTTGAGCTCGCGGAACATCTTTTCCAGCTGACCAGCAGCGCGGGAGGTTTTGACAGTCTGTTTCATGATTTTTCGAACCTTTCTCTTGATAAAAAAGGCCGGGACAGGTATAATATTGGTGTAGCCCGCCCCGGCGGGTGTACGGCAGCTCTATACAACGCAAACTTTGGTCGGTGGTCGTTGTATGGGGCTCTTTTCAGGTGATGCTCAGGCGGGTGCCGGTGACCGTTTTGCTGTACTGGTCGTACAGGTCGGGAGCTACGGCCTTGATGGCTTTGCTGTCCAGTCGGGTGCTGGAGAAATCGGACAGGCGGACTTTGTGGCAGCCTACTTCCAGATAGTTGGTGGAGCGCTCAGCCAGTGCCTCGCGGATCTGGATCTTCAGCTGCTCCTGCTCAGCCTGTGCGGTCTCGATCAGTTGGGCGGCTTCCTTGTACTGCTCGACAAGGGTCAGTAAAACGTTGATACTCATGTGTGTGCCTCTCTTCAAATTGTTGGGTGAATGGTCGGATGTGAGAACCGGTGTTCCCGATGGCATGAGTATATCAATTAACCGACAGTGTGTCTATTCGCAAAGTGACCAACGTTAACCGACATATATCACGGAAAAATATGCATAATGTCAGTTAACCGATTATACTATAATAGGTGTATATATGGCGACAAAAGAAGCACATAATCGAGCGAGCGTAGAATATAACAAACGACAGGATAATATCATGATTCGACCCTCCAAGGAGATGGGCGCAATAATCCGCCAGTCTGCTGCAGCCGAAAACATGAGTGTGCAGGGGTATGTTTTGCAGACCCTCTACGCAAGAACCGGCGCAACAGGGGGCGGGGTGGTTAAAAATCCAGAGGCGGGCTCCCTTTCCTTAGAACAGCGGAGTTGTCTTATCTCCCCAGACCGGGAAAAAATCTTGCGGGACATTCTGCAGGATATCGTGCTGAACACAGCTCCGGGCGAACGAAATGCGCTTTCGGAGATGCTGGTGCAGATTATAAATGAGAGCGTAGAGCAAAATGCGGACAGCGTTTATCAGACGATGACGGATTCATTGCTGTAAAATCGGCCTCTGTCTTTCACAGAAACGTGATCGGCAGGGGCTTTTTTGCGCGAACAAATAGCCCGATTCAGAGCAGGTGGTAGCTGCAGTGACGGGTGCTGATTGTACCTATATATAGATAGGAGCAGCAGGGGAGAGGGGAAAAATTATGTGGTACTGTGCGATATGCCTCGTCAGAACTCCTGATCAATGTGACGACATAAACCGGCTTTTCCGCGCGAGGGGGCATTCTCTATTTGACGCCTGTCATTACATCAGAGCGGCTATCCAACCAGACTGTAATCTCCAACGCCTTGGACAACTATATGACCACACATTTTGTCTAGCAGTGATTTCATCTGAAGCTTTCATGCGAAACTGGGCAATGTGCAAAAAAGTTCTGGCTGAGTCGCATTTTTTTCTAAAACATGGATGGATACATTTCCTCGGATTTCTATTGATTCCCAGATATAACCATGATA
>DXUR01000045.1 GCA_019417795.1 Clostridiales bacterium
GGTCAGAATGTCCGCCTGCAGATGCCTGCGGACATAGAAATTGACCGCCCAGGAGGCCAGGGGCAGCAGGAGCAGCAAGCAGAGTCCGGCCAGCGCCCAGAAGGAGCCGCTTGTAAGAAGCAGCGCCGCCAACGCCAGCAGCAGGATCAGATAACACAGGGCGCTGCCTAAGATCGTTTTTTTCATTTGCTGGAAAATTCCCGGACATCCGGCTTCTGGACGGAGGTAAGTACATTTTGCAGGATCAGTGCCGCTGTATAGTCCTGGAGCCGCGCCTTGGAGTTGAGGATCAGACGGTGGACGCACACATCCGGGAACACGGCGCACACATCGTCAGGGATCACATAGTCCCGGCCCTCTAAGTAGGCGTTGGCCTTGGCCGCACGGGTCACAGCCAAAGCGCCACGGGGACTGACACCCAGGGTCACATAGGCGTTGGAGCGGGTCAGATCCACCAGCTCTGCAATATAGTCATAAATTCGGTCTGCCACATGGATATTGCTGACCTCTGCAATGAGCTTTTCCAGCTCGGCAGGGGAAGTCACTGTCTGGCAGGCAGAGAGCGGGTCCACATGATGGCGATCCTTCAGCAGTGCCGCCGTGCTGGCCCGATTGGGATAGCCCATGCTCAGTTGGAGCATGAAACGGTCCAGCTGGGATGCGGGCAGCATCTGCGTACCCGCAGAACCCACCGGGTTTTCCGTTGCCAGCACGATAAAGGGCTTCGGCAGGGGCCGGGTCACGCCGTCCACGGTGACCTGCAACTCCTCCATAGCCTCCAGCAGAGCGGATTGGGTCTTGCTGGAGGTACGGTTGATCTCGTCCGCCAGCAGCAGATTGGTCATAATGGCTCCGGACTGATATTTCAGCTTGCCGTCTGCCTTATCGAATACGGAAAACCCGATAATATCCGATGGCAGGGTGTCGGAGGTGAACTGGACACGCTTGGAGTCCAGACCTAGCGTTTTGGAAAATGCCTTGGCCAGCGTCGTCTTGCCCACGCCGGGGACATCCTCCAGCAGCACATGGCCCTGTGCCAGGATGGCCAGCAGCACCTTGCGGACGATGTCCTCCTTGCCCAAAACGACCTTGTTGACCTCTGCCTGAATTTGATCTGTCAGCTTGTTCATGCTTTTTTCCTCTTTCTGCCGATGATGTAGATCGCACCGGCGGCGATTACGACTACCGCACCGATCACGGCGCAGATGATGATTCCATTTGTGCCGAATGCCTCACGGGGCGCTTGAGTGCCGTCAAAATGCAGCACCCACGGCTGCCCGGACCGCACACGCTGCACAGCCACTAAGGCCAGGACGGATTGGGCCGTTGCCAGGCCGTCGCCGGCCCCCTCCAGCACATGGCGGTAGGTGCCGTCCGCTTCCCGGAACTGGGAAAGCTCCGTCAGCAGGGTGTGCTCGCCCTTGACAAA
This sequence comes from Clostridiales bacterium, assembly GCA_019417795.1. The sequence goes on from DXUR01000045.1 coordinate 1,430, forward strand.
ACGGCTATCCGTCTCCGGGTCAATGCCCAGCGCACACAGGGCCAGGATGACCTGGGCGGTGCTTTCCGCGTTTTCATCGCCGTAGGCGATATACCCGCAGGTGTCCGTCAGCTGGCCAGAAAGATAGGAAAGTGCTGCGTCGATCTCGGTCTCCATCTGGTTCCGATAGGGAGCTAGGGCCTGCACCGCCATAGCTGTGATGTCCACATCCGATTTTCCGGGGATCAGGCCGAAGCCGCCGTCCGGCTCCTGAGCAACGGAAATGGCATTTACCATGTCCTCCCGGGAATACAGGGCGTCTGCCGGGACCTCTGTGTCCCCGGCATCCAAGGTCAGCAGCGCCCATATCCAGCCATTTAAGCCCTGAGCGCCCGGATCACGGGCATAGTTGTAAGTACCCTCTGCGATCAGGTCAATGGCCGAGCCGTCGGGCTTCGTGCCGAAGTTGGTGGGGTTGCCCCCCAGTGCCAGCACCGTTAAAGAAATCCGGTGGTATTCCGTGGCCTTGTTGCGGTCCAGGCATCCGTTTTTGGCGTATGCGTCCTCCACATGGGCCTTCAGTTCCGCCAAATAGTCGGAATAGCTCTCCCTTGTGCCGGACAGTGCCATAGCTATGGCCAGCCAATCGCAGACGGAATCGCCTGCAGGAAACAGTTCCCGGTCTTTCAGCAATTCACCCTTCTTGCCGCCCAGAGCGGACATTCCCTCCGCACTCTGTGCGATCTGTTTTTCCAAAGAAGGCTGCGCTTCCGCAAAGGCCACCGTTGGGAGCAGAAGCAGCACACAAAGAAGTGCCGCTAATATTCGTGTTGCACTTTTCATGCAGTATCCTCCATCGTTCGTTTCAACGCCCTTCTACTTTACCGTTCCCGTGTCCCGTTAGAGCGTTTCCCATCCTCCGCCGCATCAGCCGGTCCTATTCGGAAGTTGGCTCTGTGGGCGTCGGTTCCGTGGGGACCGGGCTCCGTAGGGGCAGGCTCTATTGGCTCCGTTCCGCCGCCGGTGGCCGGGAGAATATCTGTTTTCTCCTCATGGCACTTGGAGCAGCGATAGTGGATGTAACCATCCTCTGTTTCGGTGGGTTCCAAACGGTCCGTCTCCACGAAGTCGTGGCCCAGGGCTTGGTAGCCGCCGTTGATCCACAGGCCGCAGTAGCTGCTCAGTGAACCGTAGCCGCCTCCGGTGGAATCGTAGCCGCCGATGTCCTTGCCGTAGGACAGGGTGAAGCGCACATAAATGGTAATGCCGTTGCGGACCTTGTAGCCACTCATGCCGGTACCCTCATACAGGGTGCCGTTGATGGAGTACATCCAGCCCGAGCCTTGGGTATAGTCAAACTCCCCGATGCTGTCCCGGTCATAGTTGTCATTGGTGGTGATGCCGTCCCGCAGGATCAGCTCCCAAAGATGCTCCGGGACATTGGCACGGTAGGCAATGTCGCCCCGGCTAATCCGGCGCAGATAGAAGTTCATAGTGGTGGACCCCTGGTAATCCGGCTCATAACCGCGCTCCTGCAGGAAGCGCAGCAGCACGGATGCCGCCGTTTCGCCCTCCACGATGTCCAGCGTACCGGTATCCAGAATGCCCAGGCCGATGGTGGTCGCATCCAGCACCACATCCACCGAGCCTGCCGGGTCGCCCTCACTGATCTGGTGATAGGTGACGGTGTAGACCTTCATGGTGGAGTTTCCGTTACCATCCCAGGCCAGCACCCGGACGATGTGGGTTTCTTCATCGCCCAACTGAGGGGGATCGAAATACAGCTCGTAGGTGGGTTGAGAATCGCCGTAGCTCTTTTCCACGGTTTTGCCGTCCAGCGTGACCCGAATTTGATTGGAATAGATCACACCGGCTCCCAGCTCTGCGTTGGCACGGGCAATCACCGTCAAGGGGAAGGTTTGGGAGCTCATGTCCAGGCTGGCCCCGTCCAGATTGGTAACGATGGAGGGTGGATAGTCCCCCATCGTCGGGTGGGTATCGTCCGCAAGATTCGCGTAATAGCCCACCCGGTACTGAACAAGTCCCAGAAAGGTCTCCCCATCATAAAGAGACAGCACAAAGAGGTTATCTGCGTTGAAATCCAGCTGTGCCTCGTAGTCCTGGTTATTCTGAGAAGTAAGCAGCAATCCGTTTCCGGAATTGGTCTCATTTTTCAGCCGGACACGGATATGCAGATCGCCCTTACCCAGGGGATAGGCCACAAAGGTCAGCTTGCTGTCGGGCAGCTCTGCCTTGGTAAGCTGCTGGGTTTTCAGTGTCGTATAAATGCGGGGGGTATCATCCTCCTCACCGCCGCTGCCGTGGTCACCTCCGCTGCCGCCGTGGTCCCCGTCGTCTCCGCCGGTGCCATCACCATGGTCACCGGAATCCTCGGAGCCGCCTTTGTTATCGTCTGACTTGGAGCCGCCCTGGTCGCCCTTGCCGGGGTTATCCGTGGGGTCTGTGGGGCCCGATGGATCCGGCTTGGTGTCATCGGGTTTCTGCGTGTCATCCGGGTTCTGTGGCTCATCGGGCTTCTGCGGCTCGTCGGGCTTCTGCGGCTCGTCGGGCTTCTGCGGCTCTGATGGGTCCTGGGCAGTATCCGTATTCTCTGTATTATCCTTGCCGGAGCTTTGTCCGCCAGTGCTGCCGGAGCCTTGCAGCGACTCTGCCTGGAGCCGATCCGGCTGAGTGCTGATGGGATTCTCCGGCCTTGTCCGACCGGAGGAAAGAAGTGAGAGGCTGATCCCTGCCACCAGCACAATGACCAGCAAAATACTCACGGCGCTATATAGGCCGCTATGTTTTTTCATACGGGTATCCTCCAAATGCTTATTTTGGATTCTTACCATCGTCTCCTAAAGCAGGAGGCAATGGTAAAGCCCCAAAATATGGCGAATTGCCTCCCCTCCCAAAAGGGAGGGGAAGCTATGGATTCGCCTTGGTTTACTTGGAATTTTTGACGACCGCAACGGCGTCGGTGGAGTTGACGGCCTTGTCAAGGTTCACATCCGCGCGCAGGAACTTCCGCACAGAGACTTTCTCGAAGTCCGTGTACTTGCCGCTGTAGATGTCATAGGTGAGTTGCGCATCGTTGATGTCCACAACGCCTGTCTCGTTGACATCATAGCTCTGCTTCACTTCCTCGGCTGTGGCGCTGGCCTTGGTGATATTGGCCTCAGCCGTAGCCACAGTGAATGCCTCATTCTTGTCCACAATCACCAGCCAGCTGTACACATTCTCACCGTAAGCGGTAGTCTTATACATGACATTATCGCCGTAGGCAAAAGCCTTGCCCTCTTCGGGGGTGCCGGTCACGGTTACCAGAAACACGGTCTTGTTATCCATCTGCACATACTCGGAAACAGCTACCTCCATGGTCAGAGTGGATTTCTTCTCGATGGTGATGACCAGATCGCCGGTGACATTGGCGATAGTGTAGGTGTTGTCGGCTCCCTCGGTGATAGTCACATCCTTGCCGCCCATAGTGGCAGTGATGGTGTACTCAAAGTTCTTCTGCTTGGCCACGGTGAAGGTGTAGTTAGCCTTTTCCTGAACGGTGCTCTCGCCGGTAGCATCACCTGCGCCGGTACCTGCAAAGGTGACCTTGTAGGTTTCCAGCGGCTTGACCTGCTTGTTGCTGTTGATGACGATGTTGCCGGTCACATCCGCACCGGGGATGGTGTAGGTGGTGGTGCCGTCGTCATTTACCTGGGCCGTAAAGCCGGTGTATGCCTTGTCGCCGATGGTCACAGCCATATTGTAGACATAGCCATCCGCAGGGGTCAGCTTGAAGGTGTAGTCAGTCTGGTAAGTAGCAGTCGCAGCACCGGTGGTATCGTCGCCCTGGGCGACAGTGAAAGTCTTGGGGGTCTTGGCGCTGGTGACGACCACATTGCCGTTGACATTGGGCACGGTGTAGATGCCATCCTCGTTCGGGCTAACTGTCGTTGCCTCACCGTCGCCGACGGTGACGGTGACAGTATAGTCATAGTTGGGGTCTGCGGGCTTGAAGGTCAGAGTGCCGCCTGCTGCGATCACGGAGCCCTCCGCGTCGGTACGGGTGAAGCCATCCGGCAGAGACACGGTGTAGCCGCTGACGGTAATAACGGCGGTGTCATCCAAAATGGCAGCCGCAGGTGCGTCAAACTCAATGGCGTTTGCATTGGTATCCACACACGCTTCCGTTACTTTCACATCAGATTTACCCTGGCCGGCTGCCACAAAGCTCAGAGTCAGTGCATCGCCCAGCTCGGCGGCTTTGCCGTAACGCACGATTCGCACGGTGCCGCTGCCGGGGATCACGCGATAACCCTCGGTGCTGGTGGCTTCCATGTTCAGCGTCAGAATGGTGGGGTCAAAAGAGAAGGTCATGTCGTAGGCGTTGTAGGTGGTCTTGCCGTCGTTGTTGCCGATGGCCACAGGGATCTCCACGATTTGGCCGGAGGCTACCTGCTTGTCCGCACCCAAGGACACGGTGTAGCCCTTGGCAGCAGCAGTCTCGACGGGAATGGTCAGCTCACTGCCGGCCACATTGTGAGGGACTTGAACCTGAGATGCACCGTCATCACTGTATGTCAGAAGATTATCGACTTTCATCGTAAATTTTGCATTGGAAGTATCTGCACCCTCTTTTGCGGTGAAGGTAAAAGATGCCCAATCACCTGCTGCAAAACTGGTATGAGAAGGATCATCCTTATCAAAGGCCGTTTGCAAATAGAAGAATTTTACTGCGCCCTGATTATTGGCGACATCAATATTCGTAAAGCCGAGACGGGCAGGTCTACTTCCAAGATTTTTCCGTCCGGTGAGCGTGTAGGCATCTGTGTCAAAACTAATGGAAATGCCAACGGCGTCCGCAACAAGTTCCTTATCCAGACTCAAAGTCAGCGTCACGGTCTCACCGGGGGCGACAGAGGTCTTATCTGCGCTCATAGTGATGGTCGGTTCGTCTGCTGCAAAGACGGCAGGTACCAGGCTCAGCACCATCGCCAATGTCAGCAGAATAGAAACGATTTTTTTCATGTGTTCTCAATTCCTCCTATCAAGATTTTTTCTCGGCAGGGAATTCCGTAATATTTCCCAGGTAGAACTGGCAGATCATCAAGGCATCCGAAACATCTACTGCACCGTCTCCGTTCACATCGGCAGCTGCATTCTGCACATCCGTCGGTGCTACATTGCCCAGATAGAACTGGCAGACCAGCAGCGCATCCGAAACATCAATGGTATTGTCTCCATTCACATCCCCATACATCACATCCGGTTCTGTCTTGGCATACTCAAAGGTGAACAGGGCGACGGGCCTAAAATTATTAGTGCTGCTGGATTCCAGTGTGATCGCCATGGCTGTTCCATCTTCGTTACGGATATAGCGGGTGACGGGGGTGGTGACGGTCTGGGTGCCGTCACCGTTGACCTTGTAGCTGTTTTTCAAGGTAACAGAGCGGATAGTTGCCGAGGACACCACATCTACAGCAAGGTCCGTCTCGTAGCCGTATGCAGTAGCGTCTGCGTGGTAAATATCCACGCCCTCGTTGTAGGTAATGTCAACGCTCTCTGTTCCTTCCGGAACGATCACATGGTACTTGGGAATCTCCTCGTAGACATTTTTGAACTCCTCGTTGTCCTCGCTGCCCAGGGTAACGATGCCCTCATAGGAAATGTTCTTTGCATTCAGCTTCGTACCGTTGACAGAGATGGACTGGAAGGGGCGCTCCAGCTCGGCGTCCGCCGCCACGTTCAGGATGGCTGTGGCCGGTGCGATCTTGGCATAGTTCGTGCCGCCGCTGTCGTCCTTGGGGATCGTCCGGTTGGGGTCCATGCCCACGAGGTAGTAGGTGCCCTCCTCTGTGGGGGCGGTGAAGGAGAAGGTGCTCTTTCCGTCATCCGCTTTCTTGTACTGATCGACTTCTTCCCACTTGTCGTTATACAGGAACACATCCAGGTTTGAGAAGGGGTAGAAGTCGCTGCCCTCAAAGGTCGTGCCGTAAGCCTGAGAGGAGATCGTCATCTCCATGCCGGGGCGGGCATTGTACTCGTCCTTGTCAAAGCGGGTAAACGCGCCGCCGCTGCTGTAAAAGCTCCAGTTCGAGAACATGGCCACATCCCAGGTATCCCCGTCCGACAGCACGATGTAGTCGGAGGTGGAGCCCCAGCCGGGGCTCATGTAGGGGAAACAGTGGTTGCGGTAGTACATCAAGTTCTCATCATGACCCCAGAAGTTGGTCATATAAAGGCTGGTGGGAGAGCCGGTGATAGTCAGAGCGGCAAAGCTGTCTGCCGTATAGGCCGGTGTTTCATCCATGTAACAAACATCTTCACCCAGCTTAAAGTTCGCCAGCGCGTCACGAGGATAGGCACCCTTGCAGCATTGCTCCTCCGGCAGGCCGATGAAGTAGCGCTCCAGCAGATAGAGATACAGGTGCAGGCCGGTGGGCCGCTCCACGATGTTCGTGTCGATGTATTTGCCTTCTCCGTTTTCCGTGTGATAGCGGTAGTATTCGTCCAAGTTGTACCGGCCCAAGTCAAAGTAGGGGACGGTGATGGCCTTGTGGCACAGCACCGTGCCGTCGCGGCCTCGGATGGGCACGCCGTCGTTGGAGATGGTCACATACACCGTGACTTCCTTGGCGGGGGTCTCATCGTAGTTATACTGTGCGTCCAATCCGTGGGGAGCTTCCGTGACCGTGATGGTAAAGGTCGCTGTAAGCTCTTTGCCGTCCGAGCAGGTCGCCTTGACCTTTGGCTCATAGGTGCCGGGGTCTTTCTCTGATACATAGAGTGAGCCGTCCTTGACCTTGGTTTGGGCGCTGAACTGCGCTGCGTTGGTCAGCGTGTAGGTCAGCGTATGGCCGTCTGTATCTTCAAAGACATCTGTCAGCTTGATCTCCAGCAGGCTGCCGGCCACAACCTCACCGGTGGTGACGGCATCCGCCTTCACGGAAACGCAGGAATCCGCAGCCAGCGCCGGTATGACGCCGAATACGCCTGCCGACAGAACCAAAGTCAGTGCCAGCAGCAGAGATAGTATGCGTTTTCTCATATTTGTTTACCTCATCTATGCGTAGATTACATCCAGCGTGCGTAGAGCGTCATGTTGCTGCGCACCGGGTCTTTCTGTGTATCCCAGGGCTTGGTGAGCGCCTGATCTGCATACCAGCCGCCGAACACTGCGCCGGGCTTCGTGGGCGTCATGACTTCGCCAATGACGCTGCCCCGCTTCACGGAAACGGCCTCCAGCTCTGTGCCGCCGCTGGTCTCAAAGCGAACCTTCTTCTTGCCCAGCAGAGCCAGCAGAATCAGCAGCAGGGCCAGCAGGCCCACGCCACCGATGATCCACCAGGTGACGCTTCCTGCGGCGGCACCCTCGGCCCAGTTGGCGTAGAGGGTCATGTTGCCCTTAACGGTGTCCTTGTGGAAGTCCCACTTTTGGGTGCGGTCCAGGTCTCTGTACCACCCCTCCAGGTGGTAGCCCTCCCGGATGGGGTCCTCGGGCTTTTTCACCTTTTCACCGTACTGGACGGTCTGGGAGGGGACCTCCGTGCCGCCGTTGCTTTCAAAGGTAACGGTGCAGTCCGTGGTGACGATGACGGACACGCTATTATCCTTCACGGTGTATCCGGCCATGCCGTCCTGGGTGGAAACCAGGGTGTTGGTGGGGATAAGCTGCGACACACCCTTCGTGCCGATGACCTTCATCTGAAAGCTGCCGACTACCACCTCCGGCTCCCAAGCCTCGCCGCCCTTAAAGGACACGAAGTTCAGATAGAAGGCCCGCCCGCCGGTGCGGCGGCCTAAATCGCTCCAGCGGATGCCGGGGGCGGTCATGACGCTGCCGTCCACCAGCTGGAGGAAGGTGTCGTCGTACTCGATTTCCGTCTGCATACCGTACATATCGGCGCTTTCCTGGGCGTCGGTGCGCTTGAGCACCAGGGTCACGGTGATGGTCTCGCCAGTGGTGGCCCGCACCTCAGATGCACCGCCTGCGGACAGGTCAAAATTGTAGCTGCGGCTCTCGTCTGTTTTGCTGCCTGTCTGCGAGGCAAAGGCTGCGGTGGGCAGCAGACACAGCAGCAGACACAGGGCTGCCAATAGTGTAAAAATGCGTTTTCTCATGCTGATCTCCTTCTCTCTCCGACCGGTTGGGCCGTTTTTTGCCCGGCCTGGCCGGTGCGAAGCCCCCAACGGGGGATAGCCTCCCCTCCCGCCGGGGAGGGGAGGCTGGTAGGACCTTACTTAAACTGATTCACGATGGCCACAGCGTCGGTGTGATCCACCACCTTAGTGGCGTTTACATCGGCCCGCAGGAACTTCTCCACGGAAACCTTGGTGAAGTCACTGTATGCGCCGTTATACATGTCGTAGACCAGCTGCGCATCGTTGACATCCACTTTCCCGGTCCTATTCACATCGAAGCTCGGGGTGATGGTAACCACATTGTCTGCGGCAGAGATGGCGACCTTGGCGGCGGCCTCCTCCTGGGTCAGAGTTTGACCCTTGTCCACGATCACCAGCCATGCATACCGGTCCGTGCCGTAGCCCTCGACCTTATACATGGTGTTGCCGTCATAGGTGAAGGCACTGCCGCCCTCGGGGGTGCCCTTGACCGTTATGAGCATCATGGTCTTGTCGTTCAGCTCCAGATATTTGGACACGGTCACTTCCTCCGCGCTGTGGGAGACCTTTTCCACCTTCACGACCAGGTTCCAGCTGTGGGCGTATACATACAGATCGTCGTTATAATTCACGGCCTCGACCACATATTTCCCATTGCCAAGGCTGCGCACGGTGGCGGGCCTCTTAGAAGCTGTGGAAGAGGCGAGGGGCTGATAGTAAGCCGTGACGGTGTAGTCGCAGCTCTCGCGCTGGTTCAGCGTGAAGTAGTAGGGCATATTCTTGCCCATAGAGCTTGCATTCCCGGAGGCTGCGTCCTCAGCGCCGTTGCCGGTGAACACGACCGGAATACCAGATTCTGTGTTGGCGGAGATCCATATTTCCACACCTCCAACGATTTCTTTTCCAGGGATCGTGTAGGTGAGGGTGCCATCGTCATTGGCAGTGGGGACCGCTAAGACTGTATGGACAAAGGGATCCCCGTTGTCTACACTGTAAATTACACGGTAGGAGTAGCCGGCCCTCGGGGTGACGACGAAGGAGTAGTCATTCAGATAGGTGACTGTCTCCGGGCCCTTGGTCACATCCTGCTCCACATCTTCGTCAATCCTGTATTTCACATCGTACTGCTTGGGGGTCTTGCCGGTGCAGGTGACCTCCACATTGCCGGAGATATTCTCGATGGTGTAGGTGTCATTTGCGCCGAAGGTCAAGCCCTCGGTGACGGTGTCGCCCATCTTCACGGTGAAGGTGTAGGTATAGTGGCTGTCCACGGGCTTGAAGGTGAAGCTGCCGCCGTTGGGGACCAGGCGGGTCTCGTCAGAGGGGAACGCATCCGGCAGGGTCACGGTGAAGTTATTGGCGTTGACCACGGTGTCGGCGTCGGAAATGGTGGCCTCCGGGGCGTCAAAGTTGATGGAGTTGGCATCCAGATCAAATTTGGCGTTGGTCAGCTTCACGGTGGAGGTGGCAGTCGCCTTGGCGGTGAAGTCCAGAGCCAGTGCCTCGCCCAAGGACACGGCATCGCCGTAGCGGCGGACCCGAACGGTACCGTTGTTGTCCTCCACCGTCAGATTGGCGGCGTCACCGGTCTTGGTGTTCAGGGTCAAGGCTGCCGGGTCATAGGTAAAGGTCATGTCATAGGCGTTGAAGCCGGTGATGCCCTTTTCCCCGGAGGCGACGGTCACAGGGATACGCACTTGCTGGCCCGCAGCAACCTGCTGGTCAGCACCCATGGAAACAGTATAGCCGGTAGCTGTGGGGATAGGGCCAGCCCCATCAGGTGTAATAGTCACCTTAATCGGGTCGCTCTCGCCATGGTTAAACGCACCATCTTTGACATAAAGTGTTTCTGCATCCACCTCAATGCTTGAACGCGATAGTCCTGTCGTACCGTTGAAAAAAAATGCCGTTTGGGCACCACTAATATTATCTAAAGAAGCAAAGGTAACGGAACAGATTTTACCCGCAACAATAGTTTCTTCATTGTCATCATTGTACTGTCTTATTCTAACAAGGGCTTGACTGTCGGCTCCATATGCGCCATTTTGAGTGGGGTTATCAAACCAAACGCTACCATCTATATCCGTACTTACGAATTGAAAGAGAGTAGCATCATACCTTAGAACAATATCAAGCGCTGTCATGTAATCCAAATCATGCGCAAGTGTATATGTTATAGTGAGTTTTTCTCCAGGTTTCACATTTGTCTTGTCGGCTGTGGATACAACAATAGGGCTGTCGCCCTCCGCCGCAAAAGCGGCGGAGGGGAGAATCCCTATTACAAGAACCACTGCCATAAATAATGCCAGTATTCTTTTCATAGATTAACCTCTCATCAGCCAACAGGAAATACGGTAATTGTGCCTGCAACATACTGCTCCAAGAGATCAAGATCCGCCTGATTTACTACAGTGTCGCCATTCACATTTGCCTGCACCAGTTGGTCATCGTTCAGTGTAATTGTGTTCGCCAAATATTTCCGTAGCAGTTCTACATCTTTGCTGTCCACATATCCGAAAGGATCCATATCGACATTGCCAACCTTTGGCGTTTTCAACCCCTTCAGATTCGTCTGCCAACTTAGGGCGGGGCTATACCGGCTGGAAACAAATGCGGCAGTAGTCAAGCCGGTATTCATTGCCCTGACAAAACTGCTCTTTGTCATTTCTGCTCTGGTCTTAGCAGTGGCCGTCTGAGCGGTGCTCTTGGCGCTGCCGATACCCTGGGCACAGGTGAAGTCCAGATAGTACAGATGCTCCATCGCAGCGGAGGCGTTGTTGGTCATACCGACCACAGCGCCCACATTGCTGCCGGTGCTCTCCACATAAGCCCGGTTGTAGCAGTTCTTGACAGAAGCGGACGCGCCGGAAGCAAAGGCCACGATACCCGCCACATAGTTGCCGGCACCGGTGATGCTGCCGGTGTTGTAGCAAGCGGTGACGCCCTTGGTGGTCTGACCCACGATGCCGGCCACATAGCCGTTGCCGGTGATCGCACCGCCGTTGTAGCAGCCGGTAATGGTACCGGTAGCGTAGCCGGTGATGCCGCCCACATACTGATAGGCATGGATGGTGCCTTCGTTGCCGCAGTTGGTGGCGTTGGAATTCACCAGACGGCCTGCAACGCCGCCCACGCTGCTCCAGTTGCCATTCACACGGGTCACGGTGATGTCAACATCGGAGACAACGCCGGAGATGTTGGTATAGTTGGCGTAGGCCACCACGCCGCCGGAATAGGCGTTGGCAACGCTGCCCGTGGAGGTCAGGTACATCTTGCCGGTCACCTTCAGATTCTGAATGGTGGCGTAGCTGCTGCTGGTGCCGTTCACATAGCCGAACAGTCCCTTATACGGAGCCGAGGTAGTGGTGGCACTATAG
>DXUR01000450.1 GCA_019417795.1 Clostridiales bacterium
GTACCTCTCTTTCCTCTGAAATTATAAAACGGCCAGTCAGTCCGTTGTTTAACTTTGTCTGTCGCTATCCAGCCACGCCACGAATTCTTCCAGCGATAGCTTTCCAGCAACACAGTCATCCCGCTTTCTGCGGGCCTCCTGAGACCAGGTATTGAACTCCTCCCGCGTCATCAGACCATAGCGGATACGGGCGTTGTGGGCCTTGTAGGAGCGCTTATACTCCCTGATGGCTGGCTCCTCCAGCTTCCGTTTCTCGTAAAGCCGGAGAGAACCCATCTCCTTGCAGGTTTTTGTAGAACCATCAATGAGCCGGTCGCAAAATTCCAGCCGGGTATTGCCCATAATGCCGAAGTAGCGTCCGCAGAATTTACAGACGCGGAATCTCAGATCACGGCGGATATACTCCGCAAGGATAAACTGCGTAAAATCTTCCGCCCTTTCCGCATCCAGCGTATCGGCAAAGAAGTCTTGAATGTCATTCCGCTGTTCTTCATTCAGAATATCATCGTATGGGAAAAATCCATTTGCTCCCTTCATGACAGGGCCGTAGGATACCTCACGATAGCTTAGCGGAAGATAGTTGTTCCATTCCGCCGCACCCTTTTCACCCAGCGCTTGACGCTGCGCAAAGTACCGCGCCGTCATATCCTCCGGCTTACTGGCCTCGAAGAAATTCTCCGCCAAATACAGCAGTTTCGGCTGTAACTCCGTGTAGTAGGTCATTTGGCGCTCGATTTCATCCGTCCCCAGTCGCTTCCCCTGTTCATAGTATAGCTGCTGCCGCTGGATGCTGGCCGCCAGCGGCGCAAACGCGGGACTGCACCGCAGCCAGTAAAGGGCAATGCTAAACAGTTGAAGGAACTGTGTATCCACATCATTTCCCGCCCGTATTTCCTTAAGGCATGTTTTGATATTCCCCAGATGCGCCGGAAACACCTTTAAGTCTGCGTACAGAAACTCCGTCAGTGCCGTACCAATGGGATATTCCTTGTGGTACAGCGTGAAAATGCCCCCCGGCGTTTTCGCTTCTGTCCGAATTTCAAAGCATTCCGTAACAGAATCCATATAGCACGCTGCCCAGATGCGATTAGTTGGCGCAGGCGGATTTTTAAACGGATACATACAGCTTCCTCCATAATAGACCGACTGATAAAAAATAATTTCAAATAGGCTATTGACAATGCAGCAGCCTTTGATTATACTGTTTCCACAATAGGCGACTTACTAAATCTTTTATATCATTAAAAGTCTATTGTGTCAAGAACAATTTTCAAAGGAGGTCACACATGAACAACAACTACGAAAACCTGCCCGCGGTGCTGAATGCCAATCAGCTGGCCACGGCACTGGGCATTTCCCGTGCCGGAGCCTACCAGCTGCTGAACACAGAAAGCTTTCCCACCCTGCGGATCGGCAAGCGGCTGCTGGTGCCGAGAGACAGGCTGGTGGAATGGATCGAACAGAACACAGGAGGCGGCCATGTGGGAGGATAAAGAAACGACTGCCCCAGATCCATCTGTTGCACCAGATGGGGAGCAGCCGTCCGCGCTTGCACGCACAGACAGTATAGCAACTTTTGAGGAAACAAACAAGCAATTCGGCAAAATGCGTATCTTTTCCATGCCGGAGCTGATGGACACCCATTTCCCATCCCGGCCATGTATCATTGAAAACTTGCTGCCAGCGGGGACATACCTCCTCGCTGGCGCTCCCAAAATCGGCAAATCCTTCCTCGTCCTGCAAATGGCCTATCAGGTGAGCGCAGGAGAGCCGTTTTTAGGCTTTCCCTCCCGGCAGGGCACGGTTTTGTACCTTGCTCTGGAGGACACCTACGAGCGATTGCAGAAGCGTTTGGCGCAGATGACGGAACGGGACAGTCCCGATCTGGTGCTGTCCGTTCTGGCGGACACGCTGGAAGAAGATCTGCTGGAGCAGCTGGAAAACTTTCTGTTTGAGTACCCGGAAACGGTGCTGGTCATCATTGACACGCTCCAACGCATCCGGGGACGGATGCCGGACAACGGCAGCTACGCCGCAGATTACGATACCATCGCCAAGCTGAAGGCGTTCTCAGACCAACGCGGCATCGCCCTGCTGCTCGTTCACCACACCCGCAAGGAGGGGGCGGAGGATGTGTTCGACACCATCTCCGGCACCAACGGCATCTTGGGGGCGGCAGATGGAGCCCTGGTCTTGCATAAGGACAAGCGCACGAGCGGGGACGCCATCCTCGATGTGGTGGGACGTGACCAGCCGCAGATGCGGCTCCGCCTGCGTTTTGACCCTACTCATAGTCTTTGGCAGGTGACAGAGGTGGAAACAGAGCCATTCAGGGAGCCGCCGAACCCGTTGCTGGAATTTCTTTCCCGGCTGGTAAATGAAGAAAATCCACTGTGGAGCGGCACGGCAACGGAACTGGTACAGTGTCTTTCGAAGATGGACAGCGCACAGGTTATTTCACCCAACTGGATCGTGCGGACGCTGAACGTGCGGCAGGATGACCTGCTGCGAAAGTACGGCATCCGCTACGGTTCCCGGCGCACGAAGGATGGAAAGGTCATCCTTCTGCGGTGGGAAGGTGTACGGTAATGTACGGTATGTACGGTAAAAACGGGAGTGGGGTATCCCCCGAAAATACCGGACATATCGGACATACCGTACACCAGAGGGCTGAATGCCCTGTCGCACCGACAGGGCATTTCGCCCGTTTCAGGGAGTCCAGAGGGAACGGCTGGCACACGGACTTTGGTACAAAGTATAGTGTGTTATACCCATCACGGCGGGGGACGGAAACGAACGCGGGCTGGCGGTGGCCAGCCGCGTTTGTGACCGGGCCGAAAACGAAGTGAAGGCGGGTGTCGGTATCGACACCCGCCGCAGCGCACGGTTTCAGAAGCCGTGACGGGGATTCCCCGCTCCCCGGTCTCCCAGACTATAATAAGGGGAGGTTCCACATGGCATACGCCATTTTACGATTTGCAAAGCACAAGGGCGGCGCGTCCAAGGCGCTGAGTGCCCACCACGAGCGGACAAAGGACAGCTACGCCAGCAACCCGGACATTGATCTCAGCCGCACGGCGCAGAACTTCCATCTGGTGACGCCCCGATGGAGCTACGAACAGGAGATCAAGCACCGCATCCAGACGGCAGGCTGCCGGGTGCGGAAGGACAGCGTGAAATTCGTGGATACACTGGTAACGGTCAGCCCGGAGTTTGCCAAGGCCCACGAAGCGGAAATGCCGGAGTACTTCCGGCGGGCCTTTGACTTTCTGAAGGAGCGTGTAGGCGAGGAAAATATTATTTCTGCCGTGGTACACATGGATGAAAAGACACCTCACATGCACCTTTGCTTTGTCCCGCTGACCAGGGACAAGCGGCTGTCCGCAAAGGAGATCCTCGGCAACAAGAAAAGCATGATCCGCTGGCAGGATGATTTCTATGCCTGCATGGCGGAACGGTGGCCGGAGCTGGAGCGTGGTACGCCCGCCGTGGAGACCAAGCGCAGGCACCTGACGCCCCAGTGGTA
>DXUR01000451.1 GCA_019417795.1 Clostridiales bacterium
CGTCGGAGACTAACACCTCGTAAATGCCTTTGGAAACGGTTTTGTCCACGCCCATGCCGGAAGTGGAATTGGCCTGTGGGTCAAAGTCGCAAAGCAAGACGCGCTTGCCCTGCTCCGCCAGTGCTGCTGCCAGATTGACACAGGTGGTGGTTTTGCCCACGCCGCCTTTTTGGTTTACGATGGAAATGATTTTTGCCACAGGCCACCTGCTTTCCGGGCCACAGCCCTGTTTGATGCACGGCATAAGTGCCGTGGAGTATTGCGGTGCAATGACTCAGCAAATAGTATTATAACAAGGAGCTTGCGGTGTTTCAAGGCGTTCCTGTAAAAAAATGCGGTTTTGCAGTATTTTTTATAAAAACAATTTTTGGGAAACTCAGATTCTACTGGTTTCACGTGAAACATTTTGTTGGCGGCGGCTGTAAAGGAAACTCCGCTGACTTTTGTCAGCGGAGTCGTTTCACGTGAAACATGAAGCGGAAGCGAGAGCGCTTCACGGCAGATCGGTTTGCAGCAGCAATCCGCTGCGGGGCGGCAATGTCAAGGGAATTGCATTGTCAGTTGGGATGAAGCGCTGACTGGTAAGCAGATCCCGGGCGGGCGGAGCAGGCCAAGGCAGCGATAAGGTCTGAGCCATATCAGCGGCATTGACCACGGTGGTCAGAAGCTGGCTATCCAGCTCCCGTGCAAAGATCAGCAACGGACCGGAGGTCCAGATCCAATGAAGAACGCCGGCTTGCAGTGCCGGGAAGGAGCGCCGGAACCGGGCCAGTTCCGCAAAGTGCGCTTTGAGATCAGTATCTTCCTGCGCCCAAGGATAGCCGGCCCGGTTAAAGGGATCTTCCCAACCCTCCATAGCAGCTTCATCTCCGTAATAGACGGTGGGCGCGCCGGGGAAAGTAAAGAGGATCAGTGCCGCCAGCCGCAGCCGCTCCAGGCCAATCTGGCGCTGGGCGGGGGAGAGGCGGTACGTTGCCCGATCTGCCTTGCTGTCCGGTACGTTGTCTGCGCCTAAAACAGTAAGGATGCGAGGGGTATCGTGGGTGCCAAGGAAGTTCATCAGGGAGAGGAATGCCTCCGGCGGGTAGTTTTCCCGGAGGGCTTCCAGTGTTTCCCGGAAATCGTCGGCATCCCCGCCTCGCAGGTAGGCGATGAGCGCCGTGCGGAAGGGGTAGTTCATTACGCCGTGCAGCTCGTGGCCAAGCAGATAGCGCCGCCGCTGGGAGTAGGCCACCTTGGTGGTGGCGTCCTCCCAGACTTCACCCAAAAGGAAGCTGTCCGGGGCGGTTTCCTCCATAGCGGTACGAATTTCGGCAATAAAGTCATCCGGCAGCTCATCGGCTACGTCCAGCCGCCAACCGGAGGCCCCGGCCCGGAGCCAGTGACGCACCACGGAGTCCTGTCCCCGGATGATGAAGTCCCGGTAGTCCGGCTCGTTCTCCTGAACGGCGGGCAGCGTCATAATCCCCCACCAGGCGTCATAATCCGTGGGCCAGGGATGGAAGGAAAACCAGTTGAAATAAGGGGAATCGGTGCTTTGGGCTGCGCCTACGCCGGGATAGAAGCCATCGGCGTTGAAGTAGCGGCTTTGAGAGCCGGTGTGGTTGAATACACCGTCTAAAATCACCCGGATGCCCCGCTGTTTCGCTTCCCGGCAAAGGCGGCGGAAATCCTCCTCGGTGCCTAACATAGGGTCGATGCGAAGGTAGTCGGCTGTGTTGTAGCGGTGGTTGGAGGCAGATTCAAAAATAGGATTCAGGTACAGCACGGTGACGCCCAGAGCGGCCAGATCATCCAGCTTGGCGGTGATGCCATTGAGAGAGCCGCCAAAAAAGTCCCGGTTTCGTACCTCACCGTCCGGGTCCGGCGCCCAAACGGGCTGGTCGTTCCAATTCTCGTGGACCCAGCGGTTTCCCACCAGACCGGTGGGGTCCGGGAGGGAGAGACGGCAGAAGCGATCCGGGAAGATCTGATAGATCACACCGCTGCCGAACCAGGCAGGTGTGGCGCTCTTTTCATAGACGGTCAACTGCCAGCTTTGAATCTCCCCAGTCTCCTGCCAGCCGGATTGATCCAACAGGGCCGTGGAGCCATCGGAGCGGATCAGGCGGAAATGATACCAGAGCAACTCCGGTTCTGAGGGGGCGGTGAGGACGCCGGTGAAGCGGGTACGCTCACCGTCCACAGCCTCCGGCAGAAGCTCCATCTGGATCTCTTCACCGGAAAATTCCCGCCGCGCCACCAGGACACAGCGGGAATAGCCATCCCGGGTGAGGGGACGGACATGAAACACAACATCGCTGCCGCAGGGGACGGCACCGTAGGGCTTTTTGCAGAACTCACTGCGGGAGTCGAACACAAAGGGATCACGCATGGGAGAGACCTCCGAATCAAGGAATCAGTTGATTTTCCGGGAGAATGGACGCAGTGTCCTCCCGGTCAAAGTAAGCGTTGATAATGTCCACAGCGGTGGTGGCCAGAACCGCGCCGGCGTCAGCCTTTTCCAATACCAAAGCTACGGCGATCTCCGGCTCGTCATAGGGCGCGAAGGCTACGAACACGCCGTTTTTCATGGAGCCGCCGATCTGGGCGGTACCGGTTTTCGCACCGGCGGAGACCACGCAGTTCTGGAAGGGACCGGCCACGGAGCCGCCGTTGGTGGTGTAGCCCAGCATACCTTTTTTCACAGCTTGCAGGGTGGAATCGCTGATG
This sequence comes from Clostridiales bacterium, assembly GCA_019417795.1. Next base: position 2,713 of record DXUR01000451.1, read on the forward strand.
TTCAGGGTGTTGAGGGGCTCTGTGTCGCCGGTGGCGATGATCTCAGAGTTATCGTAGGACTTGACGTTTTTCAACAAATGGGCGGGGTAATGCTTGCCACCAGAGACAAGAGTAGCAATGTAGTTGGCAAGCTGCAACGGGGTATATTCCTGATTGGCCTGGCCGAAAGCTGCCCACGGGGCCTGATCCTGGCCGCTTTCGTTGACGGCCTGTCGGCCTGTGCTTTCACCAACCTCAATGCCGGTGGGCTCGCCGAGGCCCAGAGCGGAATAGTATTCGTTCAGTGTGTCCAGTCCCATGCGGTAGCCCATTTCCATGAAATAGGTGTTGCAGGAATTGGTGATGGCGCTGGTGACGTTCATTTTGCCGTGTCCGCTGCGCTTCCAGCAATTCGTGTTGTTTTCCCAAGTGGCACTGGGGTATTTCCAGTAGCCGGGGTCAAAAATGGTCTCGGTGGTGGTGGTGACACCGGATTCCAGTGCCGCCACAGCGGTAGCGGGCTTTAAGGTGGAGCCGGGGGCGTAGGGGCTGTTGGTGGCGCGGTTGGTCAGGGGCTTGGCGGGATCGTCCCGCAGCTCCGCAAAGTCCTTCCGCCAGGTGGAGAGGTCATAGGAAGGGCAGGAGGCCAGTGCCAGAATTTCGCCTGTACCGACTTTGACCACAGCGGCGGCGGCACCCCGGCTGTCCAGATGGTCTTTTTGGTTCAACTGGGCTACTTTAGCGGCCAAAGTGTCCTCCACCGCCTGCTGGAGCTTGAGATCCACTGTCAGCTCCACGGTATAGCCGGAGCGGGGCTCTACACTATAATAT
>DXUR01000452.1 GCA_019417795.1 Clostridiales bacterium
AAAGCCGATCCGCCGCAGCATTTACGGAGACACGCAAGCCGCCGTTCGTAAGCAGATGACGGCCATTCTCCGTGAAATTGACCGTGGTACATATCTGACACCACAAAAGACGACAGTCGCACAATGGCTTGATGAATGGCTCGATACCTTTGCCGCCAATAAGATCAAGCCGACAACATACCTTCACTATCAGTCCTGTATCAAGAATTACATCAAGCCACAGATCGGCGCCATCCAGCTGCAAGCTCTGCGCGGCGCGCACGTCCAGAAGGTTTATAACGCCATGACCAAGAAGGGGCTGAGCGGAAAGACCGTCAAGAACTGCGCTGCCGTACTGCATAAAGCCCTCTCTGTTGCATTGAAACAGGGGATCATTGTAAGTAACCCCTGTGACGCCGCAGAGCAGCCGAAGGTGGTACAGCGCGAAATAGCGCCGCTGCGTGATGAGGACATTCCGAAGTTCCTTGAAGCAATCGAGGACAGTCCTTATCGAAACGCGCTTGCCGTCTGTCTACTTGCCGGTCTTCGTGAGGGAGAATTGCTCGGTCTCCCGTGGTCACAGGTCGACTTTGAAAAAGGGCGTATCACCGTCAGTCAGCAGCTACAGCGTGAGAAGAAAAAGAACGGCGCTTACTACATTGCCGGCACCACCAAGAGCGGCAAGCCGCGCACGATCGAGCCGCCCCCGCTCTGCTTTGAATATCTCCGGGATGAAAAGCGTCGGCAGGCGCAAAACAAGCTCAAAGGCGGTAAGCTATGGAGCAACGACGACAATCTCGTTTTTACGGATGAACTCGGAACGCATCTCGCCATTCATACATTTTACAAGTACTTTAAGAAGATCGCTGCCAGTATCGGACGCCCGGACGCGCGTGTGCATGATCTGCGCCACACCGCAGCCACGGTGATGATCGCCAGCGGCGCGGACATTAAAAGCGTGCAGGACTTCATGGGACACGCTACCGCAAGTTTCACATTGAACGTCTACGCCCACACATCAGAACAGATGATGAAGGACACCGCAGCAAGAACGCAGTCATATTATGAAAAGCTGAAAAAGGCATAAAAGAAAGCTCCACCAGTCAGCCAGCCGGTGGAGCTTCTTTCCGCAGTTTTTAGGGGTAAAAAATCCAATTGGGGTAAACTTAGGGGTAAAGGCATTTTCTGAAATGCAAGAATTGAACTTTTCTTAGCAAAACAAGACGATATAAAAGAAAAAGCAAGGGAAAACGCAATGTTTTCTCTTGCTTTGCTTGGCGCGGAAGAGAGGATTTGAACCTCCGCGGCGCTTTTTACACGCCCTACTCCCTTAGCAGGGGAGCCCCTTCGGCCTCTTGGGTACTTCCGCAGGTCGATGGAAAAATTCAGTTGGCGGAGAGAGTGGGATTCGAACCCACGGATGCTTTCACATCGCCGGTTTTCAAGACCGGTGCCTTCAACCGCTCGGCCATCTCTCCGGATAATGAGTTCACGTCTAACTCTCAAACGCAAGAATAATATTACCATATTGAAGTACTGTTTGTCAACATAAAATACGAGAATTTTCATAGCTTCGTTGATGTTCTGCCCGTCAAACCAGACAGGCAAATTCATATTAGGCGTTTTCCGGTTCTTCGCCATGGTGCGCCACCTCCTTTTTCTTTCGTGCGGTATACTCTTGCAGAAAAGCAATTTTGCCGTCCTGCATCAGCTTGTCCACCAATGCCACCCGTTCTTCCAGATCACCCACCGTCAGCACATCTGCCATATATTCGATATAGCAGTGCATCTGGCAGGCTTCCACAAAACGATCATCCAGAGCCTCTTCCGGTGTTTTGGGTGCATACCGCACTTTCCAATCTTCCAGCAGATGCAGATAATCCGTCAGCACCCGGAAACACAGCATTTCATTCTCCCGGAACTGACGGATATAAGGACGTTTCGGCTTGTCCATATCTGCGGCAGCGGGCGGTTTCTGGTTAAGTCCAAAGTCCGAGGCCAGCTGTTGCGCTGCTTGTAAGTTCGTCAGACCGAACAGCCTTGCCACAAGATCGATCACATCCCCCTTGGCTCCGCAGCCGAAGCAGAAGAAATAGTCCTCGTTCAGCTTCAAGCTCGGATGCCTGTCGTTGTGGAATGGACAGCAAGCCATACCATTTCGGTTTACTTTCAGCCCGTAGTGTTCGGCGGCTTGCTTCACGCTAATTGCCGCCTTGATGGTTTCATAAATCGTCATAGAAAACCTCCGTTCATAGTATTCAGAAAGCACGAAACACCCACCGTGATTGGCAGGTGTTTGGCTCTTTCTACTATGGTTATGCCGGATTTTTCAAAAAACAGGCTAATCGGAGGACAACCCCGTTTCAAAAAACGGGACAACTTATTGATAGATGTAGATTTCTTTACATTAGCATGATACAATTAAGAAAGTGAAAAAACAGGACAGGAGGTAAGCATGAACCAAGAATTGATGACATTGGACTTCTGGCAGGATACGGTCATATATGAGGGCAAAACATTTCCTGTCGGCACGCTTGCCTGTGATGCGCTGAATGTCCCTGCGGATACCATTTCAAAGATGAACGAGCAATGCGAGAAAATCAATCTGCTGCTTGGAATATTAAACGCCGGACAGGATGCTTCTGCACTCTGTCCTATTGCAAAGGAAGCTGCTCTGACGATGCTTGATATTCTCAGTCAAACACCGCCGTTCTCCTATATGAATATCTCAAAGCACAGAGAACGGATTGAAAAAGTCTTTACTGTGGACAATGCGCTGAAATATGTGGAGTTTGCCATAAAAGCCGCAACCAATTCTTTGCAATTTGAAGAAATCCAGAACTTTGCCGATGCGATGATGCTCCAACGCTATACCGCAGTTTTCGGGCATCTGGCATACTCCCTTGGGGAATACCAAACGGCCATGCTTGATTTTGCAGAAAAATCAGATTGCAACGAAGCAGACCGCACCGCAGAGGGCTTTGCCAAAATGTTCGGTAGCTATTTCCCGCCGGAGTTCTCCATCGCTGAGGGCAATGCCTGGATGTCTACCCTGAACAATTCCGTTCAGTATGTATCCGTCATCCGTCCCGGCGAAAAAGTTGCGAAGCTGGTCAAGCGGATGCACTATGTATCCTTTGTAGGGATGTTCCGGTCTGATCTTTTTGAGGGCTTATGTGTTGGTCATGCCCCGAAAAAATGCAAAATCTGCGGCAAGTGGTTTCTGACCACCAACGCAAGGCACACCAAATACTGCGGCGGCTATGCACCGGGGGACAAGCTGCACCGCACTTGCCGACAGATCGGCAACCTGAAAGGCAGAGAACAGCGGGAACTTGCGGACGATCATCCGCTGAAACAGATTTATGAGAAGCGACTGAATACCATAAACCGTTATGTGAAGCGTGGCACGCTGGATGCAGAGCTTGCCGAAGTTATGAAAAAGCTGGCAAAAGATAACATGCTCCGGGCATTGAGTAATGTCGCCTATGCCAAGGGAGCTTATGAAAAAGAAATGGACCAGGCGGCTTTGAAAAAGG
>DXUR01000453.1 GCA_019417795.1 Clostridiales bacterium
AGCGGATGCTGGGCAGCCCCGCCCGCCGGAGCAGCGTCTTCATGTGGCGATACGCCGCGTTGGGGTCGACGGGATCTTCCGGCTTCACCGGGTCTGGGAAGATCCATTGACTGATGGCGTCCGCTTTTCGCCGCCGTAGGATTTCAGTCACGCTGTGCGGCAGGATGATGGTGCGCATTCCCTGATTGGTCTTCGTCTCGCCGACGGTGTATTCGCCCTTCCGCTGGCTGTGGAGGGTTCGGCATACCTTCAGCGTACCGGTATTCCCATCGAAGTCACTCCATTGTAGGCCGCAGATCTCGCCGCGGCGCAGGCCGGTCATCAGCTCCGTCTGGAAGAAGTCCCGCCACACCTCGTCCTGCTCTACTACTGCGAGGAAGGCGTCCAGCTCTGCACGGGTGAGAATACGCTTAGGCTTGTAGTTGGGCTTGGGAGCCGTTGTCCCCTCGGTGGGATTCCTGGGAATGACGTGCGCCTGTACCGCGTCTTTCAGTGCGGCGTGGAGCGTGGAATGGATGTGGCGAACCATGGAGTCCGAGAGCTGGTGGGCCATCTCGGGATGCTCGTGGATGCGGCCCTCTGTTTTCAGGCGGCGATACATCCGCTGGATGTCCTGCTGAGAGATGAGGGAGACTTGCTTGTCACCTAACTGCGGCTTGATGTAGTATTCGATGTAGCAGCGATAGCTTTTGAGCGTGCCGGGCCGCACTGTGCCCGCCTTGTATTCCGTGAGCCAGCGGTCCAGCCACTCGCCCAAGATCATGCGGCTGTCCTCGGTCAGTTCCACATCACGGTAGCACTCGATGTTCTGGTGGAGCTTGTCCAACAGCGCCTTTTGCGTCTTGGCATACACATGACGGAACAGCGGCTCGCCGTTTTCCCGGTGGCCGATGACGATGCGGCCTTCCCAGCGTCCATCGTCACGCCTTCGCACCATGCCGTCACCGGCCGGTCTTCGTTTTGCCATTAAGGTCACCTCCTTGCAGCAACACAACATACCACAAGCTGCGGGGGAAAGCTACTGAAAGTTTTCCCTTTTCTTTGCTTATGGCGCGGCAGATTTTGCACCGCTTACTCCTCCCGATGGAACAGCAGCACATCCCGAAAGGAGATGCTGCCATGGGTGGAGGCCACCTCCCGGACGCTGCTGCCGCGCATTTTGTTGTACTCGTCCCGGGTCATATCTATGTCGCCGCCCAGCAGATGGTTGGTCATGTTGTGCTCCACCACCAGCTTGAACAGCAGCTTACCCAACCTGTCGCCGAACACGCCCAGTGTGCCCTCCAGCATCTCCTGCAGCGCGTGGGGCAGATATGCGACCGACCGTTCGGCGTGCAGGCGGCCACAATACTGCCGCAGGGCCTTCTCCACAAACTCGTTGCGGGTGGGGCAATTATCCAGTTTATAAAATGCGTCCACTTCCTGCCACACTTCGTCTGACAGCCACACGGAGTGACGGCTTTTTCCGTTGTTGTCCATTAAAAATTCCTCCTTTTTCGTATGTCTGCGCCGCCCAAAACCATTGAAAACACGGGGCAAACGGGCATTTTCCCAAAGAATAGCGCCAAAGCATATTGGGAGCCCCTAAATCAGCGTCAATCTCAAAATCCCGCAAACCCCCGTGGCAGCCCGCACTGCGGGCTGCCGTGAGCGGCATGGGTGCGGAAAAGCGCCAATGCCTTTCTCCTGCCCCGATTTCGGCGCACCGAAAATCGGTCCGAAACCGCTCAAAATCCCCGGGGGTGCTATCTTCACCCGCTTTCGCTCCGGTGAGGCCACACAGCGGCTCACAGGGGCGAAGGCGGGGCTTCTGCGGCCTGTTTGGCCAGCGTATCTTGTATGCGACGGCGCTCGGCGGCGGCTTCCGCTTTGGACAGTTGCCGCCGGTTGAACTGCTCCACGGCCTGCTCTGGCGGGAGGATCGTGTAGAGCAGAGAGCCGTTTCGCTTGCGACCATCTTTCAGCGTGACGGTGGTGCGCTCTGTGCGGATAAGCCCCTTTTCCTCCAGCTGACGGACATATTTCGCAACGGTGTTACGGCTCATGCCCACGGCCTCGCCGATGGTGCGGTAGCTGGGGTAGCACTGGTAGGTGGTGCGGTTTTCGCAGTACATGAGAAAGGAGTACACGGCGATTTCGCCGGGGGACAGGCCCAGCCGGCAAAGAACTTTCGGCAGGGGGTAGTAGTTTCGGGCGGGCGTCTGCCACGGCAGGGTGCGCTTCATCGGGCACCTCCCGTCTGCCGATCTACCCAGCGGCAGAACTTTTCCTTGGGGACGACGATGCGATTGCCGATGCGCAGGGCCGGGAATCCCTCTTCGTGCATGAGCTCGTAGGCACTGGAGAGGGAGATGCCCAGGAGCTTGGCCGTCATTTCTGCGTTGAGGAACAGCGGAAGTTGGTCGTAGTCGGTGTAGTCGGATCGTTTCATAAAACACTCCTTATTTCAAATTCAGAGAAAAAGAACTTGCGTTTCGGAGGCCTCTCTGTTAGACTTGTGGCAGATGGCGTCTGCGTTTTCCGAAGCGCGGCGTGCCGCCGGACTGTTGCCGCAGTTCGGCGGCTTTCTTTTTGGATGGAATGGTGGATGGGCTGCCCTCCTTTCATAGATGGGATATACCCGATTGACAATATTACTCTTATCGGGTATTATGAGTATAACAGATAAAAACGCATTTGCAAGGCGTTTCAGAAATATCGGCACGCACATAAAAAATCAATCGGGTATGGAGGGGCAACTATGTTTCGGATGAGCCATGACGCAGTGGATTTCTTTTCCGCCGACTTTACAGCGGCGGGCGTGATCGTGGCGGGGGAGGAGTACCCGCTGGGATATTTTGCGGCGGAGGCGCTGGAGGTGTCGGGACAGCTCACCCTGGATATAGGCGCTGCGGCCAAGGAATTTTCCGCCGAGGCGCAGATGTTTTTCGCCGCCCGGGACCCGTCCAGCGCTGGGATCGCCAACGAAGCGTTTCGGCGGCTGTGGCATCTGCTGCGGAAGCTGCCGCTGTATGAGCTTCTTTTGCGGCGGGAGGATGCGCCGTCCTGCTTCACCAGCGACGAGGACTGCCGGGAGATGTGGGACGAGATGATGACCCGGGGGACGCAGGTCCACAACGACTATGCGCACTGGATAGCCCGGCTCAGCCGGATCGGCAAGGACTTGAGCGACTTCCGGCGCAACACCCAGTGGATGCTGTCGGCGTATTTTGAGGGCTTGCCCTCCTGCAAGCGGGAGAACTATATCGACGCCTATGGCCGCTTCAAGGATGGGATAGGGAAGGCAAAGCTGGCGGATATGGACGAGGAATCCGACCCGTTCTACGACCCGCCCGTGGCGTCATTCCGCTTTGATTTTCCGGCGCACATATCTTTTATCCCGTACCGGGACGAGAAAACCGGGAAGCCGAAGATGGCGGAGCGCTCCACTTTCGACGACTTGATTGCCTTTTTCTACTTGGACTTGACGAGGGGGATTGCCGCAGGGAATCTGCCCCGCAGATGTAAGAA
>DXUR01000454.1 GCA_019417795.1 Clostridiales bacterium
TTGCTGACCGCCTTTTCGAAGCTACGCTGTCCCTATTGCGGCGCGTCCCTGATGGCTGGCGGCCGGATGCCGTCCAGTCTGCCCCATTTCTGCCCGGACTGCGGAAAAACGCTGGATGACTGCGATTAAATCCGCACAAAACATATATAGTGAATCAACTTTACACAAGTTGAAATAGAAGTAAATTTGGCAAATACACAAGAGAGAAAACAGGAGGTGGCCTATGGCCTTCACCCATCTGCATGTGCATACGGAGTTCAGCCTGCTGGACGGCTTCTGCAAGATCAAGGAGCTACCGGGGGTGGTGAAGTCCATGGGCCAGACCGCCTGCGCCATCACAGACCACGGCGTTATGTACGGCGTCATCGACTTCTACCGGGCCTGTAAGGCGGAGGGCGTGAAGCCCATCATCGGCTGCGAGGTCTATGTGGCCCCTCAGGGCCGCACCCGGTTCGATAAGGTCCACGAATTCGACAGCGAGAGCCGCCATCTGGTGTTGCTGTGCGAAAACGAGGAGGGCTACCGCAACCTCTCCTACATGGTGTCTCTTGCCTGGACGGAGGGCTTTTACGTAAAGCCCCGCATTGACCAGGAGCTGCTGCGGGAGCACTCCAAGGGCCTGATCGCCCTATCGGCGTGTCTGGCAGGGGAGATCCCCCGCCGCCTGCGGAACGGGGAGTATGACAACGCCAAGGCCTACGCGCTGGAAATGGCGGAGCTGTTCGGCCCGGATCGGTTTTATTTAGAATTGCAGGACCACGGCATCCGTGATCAGAAGATCGTGAACCAGTCTATCCTGAAGATCCATCAGGAGACCGGCATCCCCATGGTCTGCACCAATGACGCCCACTATCTCCGGAAGGAGGACGCCGAGGCCCATGACATCCTGCTGTGCATCCAGACCGGCAAAACGGTGGACGATGAAAACCGGATGCGTTATGAACCACAGAACTTCTACCTCCGCAGCGAGGATGAGATGGCGGAGCTGTTCGATGGCTGCGAGGGCGCACTGGAAAACACCCAGAAGATCACGGAGATGTGCAACCTTGAATTTACCTTCGGCAAGTACCACCTGCCGGAATTCAAGCTGCCGGAGGGGTATGACAGCTTTTCCTATCTGAAAAAGCTGTGCGACGAGGGCTACAAGGCCCGGTACGGCGATGATGACAAATACCGGGGCCAGTTGAAATACGAGCAGGACATGATCGAGAAAATGGGCTTTACCGACTATTTCCTCATCGTGTCCGACTTCGTGCGCTACGCCAAAAGCGTGGGCATCCCGGTGGGACCGGGCCGCGGCAGCGCGGCGGGGTCCATGGTCAGCTACTGCCTCAGCATCACGGACATCGATCCCATGAAGTACAGCCTGTACTTCGAGCGGTTCCTGAACCCGGAGCGGGTGAGTATGCCGGATATCGACATGGACTTCGGCGATACCCGCCGGGGCGAGGTGGTGGACTACGTCCGCCGCAAGTACGGCGACGACCATGTGGCTCAGATCGTCACCTTCGGCACCATGGCCGCCCGGGGCGTGATCCGGGACGTGGGCCGGGTGCTGAATATGCCCTACGCCGATGTGGACGTCATCGCCAAGCTGGTGCCCAACACCCTGCACATCACCCTGAATGACGCGCTGCGGCTCAGCAAGCAGCTCAGCGACCTCTATGAGGCCGACGAGCAGGTAAAAAAGCTCATCGACACCGCCAGGGCGCTGGAGGGAATGCCCCGCCACGCCTCCACCCACGCCGCCGGCGTGGTCATCACCCGGAAGCCGGTGTACGAATATGTGCCCCTGGCGAAAAATGACGAATCCGTGGTCTGCCAGTATATCATGACCACCCTGGAAGAGCTGGGCCTGCTGAAAATGGACTTCCTGGGCCTGCGGAACCTGACGGTGCTGGACGATGCCGTGAAAATGGTGCAGACCCGGCAGCCGGACTTCACCTTGGATGACATCCCGGAGGGGGACCCGGAGACCTACAAAATGCTCTCTGACGGCAAAACCAACGGTGTGTTCCAGATGGAATCCACCGGCATGACCGGCGTCTGCGTAGGTCTGAAGCCCCAGAGCATTGAGGACATCACCGCCATCATCGCCCTGTACCGTCCCGGCCCCATGGATTCTATTCCCAAGTTCATCGCCTGCAAGCATGACCCCAGCAAGGTCAGCTACATCATCCCGGAGCTGGAGCCGATCTTGTCCATCACTTACGGCTGTATCGTCTATCAGGAGCAGGTCATCCAGATCTTCCAGCAGCTTGCCGGGTACACGCTGGGACAGGCGGATATGCTCCGCCGGGCCATGAGCAAGAAGAAGGCCAAGGACGTGGCCAAGGAGCGGGAGGCGTTTCTCCACGGCGATCCCGCCCGCAACATTAAGGGCTGCGTGGCCAACGGCATCGACCCCGCCGCGGCCGAAAAAATCTACGATGAGATCTTCGCCTTCGCCAATTACGCATTCAATAAGGCCCACGCCGTTTCCTATGCGGTGGTGGCCTATCAGACAGCGTACTTCAAATGCCATTTCCCACGGGAGTATATGGCGGCGCTGCTGACCAGCGTGCTGGATAACTCCGACAAGGTCTCCGGCTACATCGGTGAGTGCCGGGAGTGCGGCATCGCCCTGCTGCCGCCGGACATAAACCGCTCCGCCGACCGGTTCACCGTGGAGGAAGGGGGCATCCGGTTCGGATTGGTGGCCATCAAGAACATCGGCCGGGGCTTCATTCAGGCAGTGATGCGGGAGCGGGAGACCGGGGGCGACTTTACATCCCTGTACGATTTTTGCAGCCGCATGAACGGCAGCGAAATGAACAAGCGGGCGGTGGAAAACCTGATCCGCTCCGGTGCCTTTGACTCCATGGGTGCCAGACGTTCCCAGCTTATCAAGGTTTATGAGTCGGTGATGGACTCCGTGGCAGCCCAGCAGCGGGAAAACGTGGAGGGACAGATGGACTTCTTCTCCATGGCCGCCAACAATGACGAAAAATCAAACTCTGTAAAGGAAATTCCCCTGCCGGATATTCCGGAGTTTACGCCGGAGGAACTGATGACCATGGAGAAGGCCACCACCGGCCTGTACCTCTCCGGTCACCCTATGGATCACTACCGGGACGCTGTGCGGAAGCTCCACGCTCCCACCATCGTTTCAATTATCGAGGACTTTTCCCGGGAAAACGGTCCGGAGCGCTTCACCGACGGCCAGCGGATCACCATTGCCGGGGTCATTACCTCCAGCAAAACGAAAACCACCAAGAACAACAGCCTTATGGCCTATGTCATGGTGGAGGACGATACCGCCTCCATGGAGTTGCTGTGTTTCAGCCGGGTGCTGGAGACCTGCGGCGCCTATATGAAGGAGAACCAGGCGGTGGTGGTAAAGGGGCGGCTGTCCGTCCGGGACGAAAAGGCTCCCCAGATCATGTGCGACTCCATTTACCCTCTGTCCACGGTGGAGGGCGGCATCCCGGAGCCACAGCCCAGGCAGGAGGCACCGGGGG
>DXUR01000455.1 GCA_019417795.1 Clostridiales bacterium
CGTTCTCACTGAGCCGGGAGACAAACACGCTGTCCACGATGTTGTACAGCGCCTGTACCAGCATGGAGATCATCATGGGCACCGCCATACCGGCCAGCAGCTTGCCTACCGGCAAAACGCCCATCTTGTTTTCCTGAGGAGCCGCACCCGCGGCGTTTTGCTTACTCATAGATTAGATTGGTTCCTTTCATATCAGCTTTCGGAAGAAAGACGCGGCCTCTCAGCCGCGCCTTTTCTGGCATTTACTTTTTCAGTTCGCCGGTGGCTAACTGCGTCAGGTAGGCATTCAGGAAGCCGTCCAGGTCGCCGTCCATCACGTTGTCGATCTGGCTGGTTTCGTAGCCGGTGCGGGTGTCCTTTACCAACTGGTAGGGCATGAACACGTAAGAGCGGATCTGGCTGCCCCACTCGATTTTCATCTGCACGCCCTTGATGTCAGAAATTTTCTCGGCATGCTGCTGGATCTTCAGTTCAATCAGCTTGGCACGCAGTTGCTTCATACAGTTATCCTTGTTCTGGAACTGGGAGCGCTCCTGCTGGGAGGCCACCACAATGCCGGTGGGCTTGTGGATCAGGCGGACGGCGGAGGAGGTCTTGTTGATGTGCTGACCGCCGGCACCGGAGGAGCGGTAGACCTGCATTTCGATGTCCTCCGGGCGGATCTCCACCTCTACGTCATCAGGCAGCTCCGGCATGACCTCCACAGCGGCAAAACTGGTCTGGCGGCGGGCGTTGGCATCGAAGGGGGACACGCGGACCAGACGGTGGACGCCGTGTTCGCTCTTCAGCAGGCCGTAGGCATTCTCGCCCTCGATGGAAATAACGGCAGATTTGATACCGGCCTCGTCACATTCCTCGTAGTCCAGCGTTTTCCAAGCGTAGCCGTGACGCTCCGCCCAGCGGGTATACATCCGATAGAGCATCTGGCACCAGTCCTGGGCCTCGGTGCCGCCGGCACCGGAGTGGAGCTGGAGAATAACGTTGTTTGCGTCATACTCACCGGAGAGCAGCGTGGTCATACGGATCTCTTCGATCTCGGTTTCCAGCGCGGGGAACTCTGTTTTCAACTCTTCCAGGATCTCTTCATCCTCCGCCTCCTGGCCCATCTCGCACAGGGTGGTCAGATCCTCCCAGGTGCTCATGAGTTTCTTGAAGCGGTGGAGCTTGTTTTGAAGCTGCTTCAGGCGGGTCTGCACCTTCTGAGAGCGCTCCAGATTGTTCCAGAAGCCGTCCTGAGTGGTCTCATCCTCCAGACGGGCGGCCTCCTGAGCCACAGCGTCGATGTCAAGGGCGTCCCCCAGCTTCTTCAGCTCCGGTTCCAGGTCCCGCAGCTTCTGCTTATAAACGTCATATTCGATCAAAGCCATACTGATTCTCCAATTTCCATATAGATTACTTTAGCCATGATATTATATAGGAGTTTCCCGATTTTGTAAAGGGAAATATGCACAAAAATGACGATTTTCAAAAATTCAGCGCACGTTTGCGGAAAACAGATGAAAAAAGAGACGGACAAAGTCCGTCTCTCACGCTCAATGATTCAGAATAAACTGTTCCAGCTCCTCCGCCGTCCGCACGACTGCGGCAGCCCCGGCCTCCGCCAGTTCGCCGGGTGCGGCGTACCCGAAGAACTCCACGCCCACGCAGGCAAGGCCGCATTCCTGCGCACCAAGCACATCATACTTCCGGTCACCGACCATCAAAACGGTGGGCTTATCCGCATCGGTCAAGCGCAGGCGGCGCATGGCTTCCCGAATGACATCCGCCTTTTCCCAGTCGGCCCCCGCAGGGCTGCCGGTCACAGCGGACAGAAAGGGTGTAAAGCCAAAACGCCGACAGATGCTCACGCACAGCTCCTCCGGCTTGGAGGAGGCCAACGCCAGAGTGTATCCCTTGGCCTTCAGCCGTTCCAGAACGTCCCGCATACCGGGGGCCGCCTCGTTTTCATACTGTCCCACCGGCACATAGTGCTCCCGGAACACCCGAACGCCCTCCACCGCCTTCTCCCGGCTGTAGCCGCAGTGCTCCATGAAGGATTCCTGCAGCGGCGGACCGATGAATTTCAAAAGGGTCTGGGCATCCGGCATGGTCCCGCCCAGCTTTTCAATGGTGTATTTCACGGAGTTGACGATCCCCTCCCGCGAATCCGTCAATGTACCGTCCAGATCAAATAAAATCGTGTGAAACATCTGGTCTCTCCCTTCTGTAAGCAAAACAAAGCCGGGCCAACAAGCCCGGCTTCGCCGACTGTTTTGTCCCTTTACAGACGATTCTAACATGAATTCAAAGGCTCCGCAAGGAAAAGCTGCACAAAAATCGCAAATTACAGAGTTTCCACCGGCTCGTAATCCAGCAGTTCAATGCGGGAGCTCCACATATCCGCCGTTTCTGCCGGGGGATTGGATAGCATGGTGGTGAGATACTTCTTGCTGTCATCGGCAAAGACGGTAGCCACCTTCCGGCCCGGCTCCAGATTCTGAATCACAGAGCCAAGGAAGTTAGCGCCGGAGGAGATACCCACGCCAAGGCCCAGCACACGGCCGAATTTTGCCGCCATGGCAATGGCGTCCAGATCGTTGATGTCCATTACGCCATCCACCAGAGTCTGGTCCACCACAGCAGGGATAAAGTCGTCGCCGATGCCCTCAATGTGGTGAGCACCCTTGATAGCTCCGCCGGAAAGCAGAGGCACTGCATCCGGCTCCACAGCCACAGCCCGGACGGCGTGATCTGCCTTCAGGCGGCGGGCAGTGCCCATGAGGGTGCCACCGGAGCCGACGCCGGCCACGAAGTCCGTCACATCCGGAAGCTGGCGCAGGATCTCAACGCCGGTAGTAAGGTAGTGGGCCTCTGGGTTATCCTGATTTTCAAACTGCTTGGGCTGGAAGCCGCCAATCTCCTCCGCCAGATCTCTGGCCCCCTGAAGGGCTGCGTTGAAGCCGCCGGCTTCCCGTGAGATCAGGTGCAGGGTGGCACCGTACATAGCCATCAGCTTTTTCCGCTCCTCACTGGCCCAGTCCGGCATAAAGATGTGGACGGGATGGCCGGTGAACGTGCCCAGTGCGGAGAAGGCGATGCCGGTGTTTCCGCTGGTCATCTCCACGATGGGCTGGCCGGGCTTCAGGGTGCCGTTGGCGGTGGACTTGGTAATGACGTGGGCCGCCAGACGGTCCTTGATGCTGCCGGAGAGGTTGTATGCCTCCAGCTTTGCCCAGACAAAGCCTTCCCGGCCGTCCAGCTTGTAGCGGATGCGGATCATGGGGGTGTTCCCTACCAAATGTGTGAAGTTCATAACTGTGTCCTCCTCATCAATATACTTCATGTTGAATCTTTCCATCCTCGGAAACACGGCTGCGCAAAACAAAAGGAGCGATGTGCGCTTGCACATCGCTCCTGAAAGCTCTTCATGCAAGACACAGGCACGCTAAAACGGACGCCTGTATCTGCGATCAGCAGTTCAGCCGCCCTATGTCTTACAACAACAGGTTTTT
>DXUR01000456.1 GCA_019417795.1 Clostridiales bacterium
ATTTATGGCTCCGGCAATAACGCAGTTCATGCGTTGGATGGAGTGGATTTAAGTGGTGCCGTCAAGATTTGGACCTGTTGACAAAGTGGCGCGCAGATCCTTTCTGTGGTAAAATAAATTCAACAAAGTTAAATTTGTCATGCACTGAACAAATTATGTTGGCCGAAAACCTGTACCATTTTTCTAAGCAGAAACTTTGTAAGAAATTCGTAAGACTTTCGTCGATTTGTTTGTAAGGCTCCGCCGCTACAATGGAGACAGCTTCAAGGGAGGAACTCGCTATGAACGAATGTATTCTCGTGGTCGATGATGACCGTGAGATCGTAGGGGCTATCGCCATCGTGCTGGAGCGGGAGGGGTATACCGTCCGCAGGGCATACGATGGGTTGGGGGCGGTGGAGCAGGCGCTTGACCCGGCGGTACGGCTCATCCTTATCGACGTGATGATGCCGAAGCTTGACGGGCTTTCCGCACTTATGCGCATCCGGGAAAAGCGGAACCTGCCGGTCATCGTTCTCTCTGCCAAAAGTGAGGATACCGACAAGATCCTCGGCCTCTCCATGGGGGCGGATGACTATGTGACCAAGCCCTATAATCCTCAGGAGTTGGCCGCCCGGGTACGGAGCCAGCTGCGCCGCTACACCCTGCTGGGAGATGTTCATGCGGAGAAGCGTGAGGGCGAGATTGTCAACGGACGCCTGTCCTATGACCCGGAGCGCCGTGAACTGAAGGCGGACGGCGAACTGGTAAAGCTCACTGCCACAGAGTTGAAGATTGTGGATCTGCTGATGCGAAATCCCGGACGGGTGTTTCCAGCGGAGGAAATCTATCGGCGGGTCTGGCAGTCTGACAGCTACGCCTGTGAGAATACGGTGATGGTTCACATCCGGCGCATTCGTGAGAAAATCGAGTTGAATCCCAAGGAGCCAGACTATATCAAGGTGGTGTGGGGCATTGGATACAAAATGGAACAACACAACTGAAGCTGTGGAAATCGAGCCTGTAATGCCGCAGAGAAAGGGGACTGGTTTGCGCGCCGCGGCGGCTTTCCTGACGTTTTTCCTGGGCGTGAGCTTGACGCTGGGCAGTCTGTGTGGTGCCGTAGGGCGCCGGGCTATTGGAAGTGATTATGCGGAATGGTGGCAGAACGACTGGCAGGAAACACCGGTGTTCCGCAATCGTATCTCCAACGATCTGGAATCCTTTCTGGCGATAGGCGTTGGGAGAACGGTGGACTGGTATCATCCGGATTATTCTGTTGAGGATACCGCATCCGGAACAGGTACGATCTGGTTCTTTGCGGATACACCAACGGCAAGCTGTGAAACATCATTCGTTGAAGCGCAGGACACGTCTCCAGATTCCGCATACAAGCACGATCTAAACACAATTTATGCGATTCGCGCCGCCGATGGCAAAAAATACAGCAATCTGGAAGAAGTGACCGGTTATCGGATGGCGCTGGATGAATACAGCAAGCTGCCGAAGGGCTACAACTTCCTGCTGATCTATGAGGACGGCAAAGTCTCCATTTGGAAGGACGGCAAAAAGCTGTCCGTCTATGACAGCGATAACATTCTGGACGAGGACTCTCTTTGGAATGTCCCCGGCTATACCAATTTCAAGGTCGGCGAGGAAGAGGCAAAGGTTACCATAAAAATGGCTGTGCGGCAAATCCCCATTCTCTACAAGGGCAGCAACAGCTATTCGTACAACTCCCTCTACTGGATATACCGGAGCCTTCAGAACAGCCACGAGGCGTGGAGATCGCTTGCAATTTCCTTCTGTGTGGGGCTCGTGCTGCTTGCAGCATGGTTCGTGCTGAGGAGGGAGCGGCGTGCGGCAGATCAAGCCATCGCCAAAGCGACCTTCCATATTTGGACGGAGCTGCGCTTCCTTGCGGTGTTCCTGTGCCTGCTCTGCCTGACGGTTCCCATGCTGGCGGCGGCTGACGGCTATCTCTGGTGGTATCCGGATGATGTGTCTTATACGATAATGCAGACCCTCCGCTGCTTCGGTGCGGGGTTGTTCAACCCCGGCGCAGCGCTGGGGCTATTCTGGGCGGTATGGTTCATCCGTAATGACCACCATTATCATCCCGCCGAAACACGCAAGAGCCTATACCGTACCGTATCCAGCGCCATGCGGAAAAATGAATTGGTCTATCCCATACAGAAGCGGATCAATCGCCGGATCGCCATTCGTAATTTGGCAACGGTTCTCGCCGTGCTGGGTTCTTTCGCTCTTTTGTACATTTATCTTGAAACCTATGACGAAATCGCGCTCTTGGGTATGTGCGCTGTTTGGCTGGTGCTTGGCCTGCTCTCCTCGATTTTGTGGGGACGCCGCGAACGGGCGCTCGCCCGTGATTTTGGGCTGCTGGCCGACCATGTGGCCGCTGTCCAGAGCGGCGAGTTGACCACACCGCTGGATCTGCCTGCGGATGCAGACCTGCGTGAGACCGCCGAACGGCTCAACAGTATCCAGTCCGGCCTAAAGGCAGCGGTGGCAGAGCAGACCCGCAGTGAGCGCATGAAGGTGGAGTTGATCTCCAATGTATCCCACGATCTGAAAACGCCGCTGACCTCCATCCTCAGCTATTCTGAACTGTTGATGCAGGAGCCGCTGGAGGGAGCGGCCTCGGATTACGCACAGATCATCCAGCAAAAGGCATTGCGGCTCAAGAGTATGGTGCAGGATGTGTTTGAGATCAGCAAAGCCGCCAGCGACCAGCTCCCCGTGAAGCCGGAGGTGCTGGACTTTGGCAAGCTCCTGCGTCAAACCCTTGCCGACATGGATGGCGAGATTCAAAAATCCGGCCTGACCTTCAAGCTTGACCTGCCGGAGCAGCCGGTTGAGATCACGGCCGACGGTACGCGCCTGTACCGGGTGTTCCAGAATCTCCTTCAGAATGCCCTCAATTACAGCTTGCCTGGGAGCCGCGTCTACCTCTCTCTGAAAACCACCGGCAAAGCGGCAGTCGCCTCCCTTCGCAACACCTCCCGCAATGAGCTGCCGGAAGGTGTGGACTTCACCGCCCGGTTTGTGCGGGGTGACGAGAGCCGCACGGATGGCGGCACCGGCTTGGGCCTGTCTGTTGCCAAGAGCTTTACCGAGGCCTGCGGCGGCACCTTCCGGGTGGAAACCATGGCGGACCTCTTCACCGCCATCGTGAGCTTTCCCTTGTCCATGCATGAACCCAAGCGGTGAAAGATGCAAATATAAGGGACCTATGAAGTTTTGTCATAAATGAGAACAAGCCGGGCAAACGCCTCGGCTTGTTTTTTTTAAATCGTTGTTTACATCCTTGCGTGTGCAAATTATAATATTAGCAAGAAACTGGCAGTGATATGACCACCTACAAACGGCTCAATCTGCTTTTCAGCAAACGTGACATCAAGCCCGATCGGATTGAGGTCTTTTTGATCCGTTGCCTATATAGCGATAAACTGAACTTGAGATCGTGAGGGTACAGCTATGGCGA
>DXUR01000457.1 GCA_019417795.1 Clostridiales bacterium
CGGACATGGTCATATCCGTCCAGGGGGACATCAGCAGCAGGGCCCGGGGCATCCGCCGTCCGGCGGCCTTCAGGCGGCGGCACAGCACCAGGGCCAGGTTGCCCCCGGCAGAGTCCCCTGCCACTGTCACGTTTTCTGCCCCATATCCCTGATACATCAGGTAGTCCCAGGCCCGGAGCGCGTCCTCCACCGCCGCGGGATAAGGATGCTCCGGGGCCAGCCGGTATTCAAAGCTCAGCACGTCGTACCCGGTGACATGGGCCAGCTTGGAGGACAGCACCCGGGAATAGCCCAGGTTGCCGCTGGTATAGCCGCCGCCGTGGCAGTAGAGGATCACCCGCCGGTCCCCATGGGGGGCCTTCAGCCGGGTCCGGGCGGCAGGCATGGTCCCGATGGAGAACTCCTCATACTCCATCCCCGCCATGGGGGCGGTCAGGCGGCCCAGGATCTCCTGGTTCCGGCGCTGGTGCTCCAGCTCCTCCGGGGTCATGGCCTCCGGGGAACCGGCGCTGTGCAGGGCTTTCAGCGCCCGCATCAGCGGGTCCATCCGGGGTTTTTCGGCATCCGTTTTCCGGTTTCTGCCTAATTGCAGCTTTTCCATAGGCCCTCCGCTCTTTCGTGTTAATTGCAGAATACCATAAATCACGGAAAATGGGAAGTGGAAAATGGGCCATCTCTTGTCACGCTTTTCCCCATGTGCTACAATGATCTGTAACTATTTTCAGGGAGGTGACGCGGATGGCAAAACCAGACAGTCAGTGGTACCGGCTGGACAATGCCGGCATTCTCTATTCCGCTCTGCAAAGGGAGGAATATTCCGCCATCTACCGCTTCTCCGCCCTGATGACAGAGCCGGTGCGGCCCGCCGCCCTGCAAAACGCCATTGACCGGGTGCTGCCCCGTTTTCCCAGCTTCGCCGTCCGCATCCGCCGGGGATTGTTCTGGTACTATCTGGAACCCAACACCGCCCCCGGCCCCTTTCTGAAGGCCGACGTGGCCAATCCCTGCCAGCCGGTGCGCTTCCGGGAGGACAACGGCTGGCTGGTGCGGTTTTACTACTACCGGAACCGCATCTCCCTGGAGGTGTTCCACGCCCTGTCCGACGGGGCGGGGGCCCTGATCTTTTTCCGGACGCTGCTGGCGGAGTATCTGCGGCAGACCGGCATAAGCGTTCCGGCCGGAAACGGCGTGCTGGACCTGGAGGAGCCGCCCCGGAAGGAGGAGCTGGAGGACGCTTACGCCCGCTATGCCGGACGCCACGCCCTGGGCCTGCGGCGGATGCCCAAGGCCTACGCCAACACCGGCACCCCGGAGCCCTTTTACACTTTCCATGTCACCATGGGCTTCGTGCCCCT
Organism: Clostridiales bacterium; assembly: GCA_019417795.1. The sequence goes on from DXUR01000457.1 coordinate 1,356, forward strand.
GGGGAAGCTCCGGGAGGCCGCACGGAGTTATGACGCCTCCATCACAGAGTACCTTTCCGCCGTGCTGATCCACGTGCTGCTGGAAAAGCAGCGCCGGGAGCATCCCCACAAGGAACGCCCGGTGGCTCTGGCAGTGCCTATCAACTTGCGGAGCTGGTTCCCCTCGGAAACGGTGCGGAACTTCATTACCACCGTCCGTCCCAGCATCGACCCTGCCTTGGGGGATTACACTTTTCCGGAAATCGTCTCCCAGGTGCGGCACTATATGAAGCTCCACGTCCACCGCCAGGAGCTGCAGGCCTCCTTTACCGGCAACGTCCGCTTCACGAAGAATTTCTTTCTCCGGGCGGTGCCGGTGTTTCTGAAAAACCCGGTGATGGCCCTCAACTACTATCTCCTGGGGGTGCGGCCCTACTCCTGCACCTATACCAATCCCGGTGCCTTCACCGTGCCGCCGGAGATGGCTCCCCATATTCAGGGCATGGAGGTGGTGCTGGGCCAGGCCACCGTGCCCCGGTGCCACTGCGCCTCCATCAGCTATGGAGACATCATGGAAATCACCTTTGCCGGCACCCAGGCCGAAACGGACACGGAGCGGGACTTTTTCCGCTTTCTGGTCCGGGAGGGCATTCCGGTGCGGATCGAGAGCAACCGATAAGAGGAGCATTTTATGTCTTACTGTGTCAACTGCGGCGTGGGGCTGGACCCCAGCGCCAAAACCTGTCCCCTGTGCGGGACGCCTGCCTGGCATCCGGAACTGGATGCGCCGCCCTACTTTCCCGCCAACTCCGCCGCCGTACAGCCCGCTTCCAGGCGAGAGGCCGCCATTCTGCTGACGGCTATGCTGGTGTCCGTGTCCCTGTGCTGCGGGCTTTTGAACCTGTTTCTGCCCACGGACCGTCCCTGGTCCCTGTACGTCATCGGGGCGGCGGTGATGCTGTGGGTCTGGTTTGCCCTGCCTATGGTGCTGCGGCGGCTGCCGGTCTTTTTCCGGCTCACCGCCGATGTGGCGGCCATTGGCATCTATGTCTGGCTCATCTCCATCGACCTGGGCGGCAGCCGCTGGTTCCGGGGGCTGGCCCTGCCCATGATCGGCTGGGCTGGGGTGCTGGTCTTTCTTTTGAGTTTTCTGCTCCGGGGCGGGCGGCGCTCCACCCTCTCCGCTATTGCCCTGATCATCGGGGCGGCTGGGCTTCTGGCGATGGGCATTGAATTCTGCATCGACCGGTATTTCCGTGGTGTGTGGCAGCCGGGGTGGTCCCTGATCGTGCTGGCGGTCTGCGTGGGACTCATCATTCCCCTGCGGATCGTCCGCCGGGTGCCCTCTCTCCGGGAGGAGGCCCGCCGCCGCTTCAACCTGTAAGTTTAAGGAGGCTTTCTTTATGAACATCTCTCAGATCATGGAAAAAATGATCGCATTCTCCAACGGGAACCTGCATGACATGAACCATCTTATGTGCGTGTGGACCTACGCCAAAACCATCGGCGAGCTGGAGGGGCTGGACCGGAGGACCCAGGAGACATTGGAGATCGCTGCCATCACCCATGACATCGCCTGCCCCCTGTGCCGGGAAAAATACGGCAATACTAACGGCAAGCGACAGGAGGAAGAGGGCGGCCCTCTGGTACGGAGCTTTCTGGCGGATGCGGGCCTGCCCGGGGATCAGGTGGACCGGGTGGCTTATCTGGTGAGCCACCACCATACCTACACGGATATTGACGGCATCGATTATCAAATTTTGATCGAGGCGGACTACATCGTAAACGCCTCCGAAAGCGGCTACAGCCCGGAAAACAGGAAGAACTTCCTGGAAGAGCACATGAAGACTGAAAGCGGTAAGCGGCTCCTCCACTCCACCTTCTGCATGGAAGCGTAAAAAGGTCCGGTCCCATCACAATGGAACCGGATCTGAGACTGTCGATAAAGTGGTAAATTCTCCGCGACGGTAAGGCAGGGCAGCCGTTAGCGGCTCCGCCGCTTTACGGATGCCGCATACCCCTTGCGGGTGAAGGGTGTGCGCGGGACTACGCCCGCAGGCGTGTTTCGGAGCGCAACCGCCGCAAGGCGGCTCTTAGCGCGGAGATAACCCAAGAAGGGATACACCGTCGGCTCA
>DXUR01000458.1 GCA_019417795.1 Clostridiales bacterium
CCGATATGTTGCTATTTTGCCGCAGATTCGGTATAATTGCGTTATGCCCACGAAAAATACAAGATTACGAGGAGAAACTACGATGAATAAGACTGAATTGATCGCCGCCATGGCTGAGACCAGCGGCCTTTCCAAAAAGGACTGTGACGCCGCTCTGACCGCGTTTATCACCACGATCGAGACTGCTTTGAAGTCCGGCGAGAAGGTGCAGCTGATTGGCTTCGGCTCCTTTGAGGTCAAAGAGCGGGCTGCCCGCACCGGCCGCAACCCCCGCACCAAGGAGACCGTGGAGATCCCCGCATCCAAGGCTCCCGTATTCAAGGCGAGTCAGGCGTTCAAGGACGCGATCCGGTAATGACAGAAGCACGGCCTGGGAAAAGATCCCAGGTCGTGCTTTTTACCGTACATAGGGTTCTTGCGCATGCGGTATTCGGCATGTCTCAATGTGAAAGGCTATTAGAATGGCAGGGGAGTGAAAGAATGTCTGCATTGACCTTGATAGGAGGACTATCATCTCCCAAGCCGTACCGGGCTGCACTTTGGCTGTTGTAAACACAGTGCCTTCGTGATATACTGACAATGATAAAATGTGTGAAATACACCTGATTTGTTGCTGTATCGAGAGAATGTGAAAGGAGAATGTGGTATGTCTGCACCTGTCCCGCATGATGGCGTCGTTGTTCGAAACGCGCGGTTAGCTGTAAAGAACGAGCTGGAAAAAAAGCGCCTTTTGAATCAACCCATTGCAAGATTTGACCCGAAAAGCGGCAAGGTTTATATGGAACACGCTGATGGCACCAAGACCCTTGTGGGAGAGGCTATGAAAAAAGGTGGATATGGAAAACAAGCCGATTAAGAAGCCGGAGATTGTTGTCTTTGCAGGGCCAAACGGTTCCGGTAAGAGTACAATAACAGATCTGCTGCGCCCTCCGATGCTCCCTTATGTCAATGCAGATGAGATTCAGCGAGTCCTGGATTGTGATAATATGGAGGCTGCCAAAATCGCAGAAAAGCGGCGTGAAGATTACTTGGACAAACACAAGGGGTTTTGCTTCGAGACCGTCTTGTCCACAGACCGGAACCTGAAACTCCTCAAGCGAGCAAAAGATGCCGGCTTTTTCGTCCGCTGTTATTATGTCCTGACAGCCGACCCGCAAATCAATGTTGCCCGTGTGGCGTCCCGAGTTTCCGCCGGCGGTCATGGTGTTCCAACCGAAAAGATAATTTCCCGCTATGATAAGGCATTGGCCCTTGTTCATGAACTGGTCCCGCTTTGCGATGTATGCCACATCTATGATAATTCCTTGGATGCGCCATACCGGATCTTCAAAAAACGCAAAGAGGAATATTGGTATTGTCCGGAACGATATCTATGGAAAAAAGACGATATAACAGCTCTAACCGGTGTTCCTAACGCACAGAGAGCATCTCTGAATAATCACAGAACTTAACCGTGAGGAACACCGCGTCTACGTTGCGGCCAACTGCTTCAGCCTTAAAAAATGAGTGAAAAAGGGATGAGTCCTGCGCTTGGATACGCAGGACTCATTCCTTTTACCCAGATAGGTCTTACCGCTGTCAGGGGAAGCCGGGACGCAGACATTCAGAACCTGTTCAATGAAGCCAAGGGAGGCCAACATTGAGGTAAGAGGGGAGCGGGGCGCTCAAGATGGGACGCCCTCCGTCCATGTGAGATTTAAAATGTATTCCATGCAGATGCAGCCCTCCTCGTCACAATAGGAGTGCAGGAGATCCGCATGATTAGAAAGCATTCCTAGCGCAACCATGGGCCCCTTAGCAAGCGTGTGGCCGTTTGGAATGGAGACCGTGACCGTGACGGCGGGCATGCCGGCTGCCGGCGGGGCCTCCTCCACAGAAAGGGCGGGATCCATGAGGGGGAGCTGCGCACCTAAAGTGGAGAGCGCGCGCCACGCAAGGCGCTTGTCGGAGGACAGCTTTTCAACATCCGAGGGGCGGTTCATTCCGCGTTCTCCTTGATCCACATCTTGGAAACGGTGAAGGTGAAGCAGATGCCGCACTCCGTCTTGTCCGTCTGCACGGTGTCGCAGGTGGAGAACAGGAAGGACAGCGCCTGCCGGATGGTGGAGTTGAGCACCACCAGCGGCGTGGGAAATTCCAGCGCCACGGAGGCGGTATCCCGGCTTTCGTGGGGCGGCTGCTCCATGAGGCGGACGTGGGGGACCAGACGGTCGATTTTCCCGGCAGCTTCCCGCAGAGCGGTGAACCGGGACATGGCGGTGGGGTCGATCATTTTCACGGCGAATACTCCTTCCTCAGTAAACAATTCTACTCCAGATTATAGACGATGCTCCGGAAAATGTCGAGTAAAAAGGGAAGCCATTAAGATAAGACTGCGCCAAACTGTATTTACCGGAAGACTGCAGCGGGAGCAGAAGGTTGATAACGTTCATATTATTGCCACGGACCAATCAGCGACAGGCACTTAGACAATATTGCGTTTTATGCGCAGTTAGACCTGACAGCTGCCGAGCACCCGCTGCATAAAAGCTGCCGTACCCTGATAGCAAAGCTACCGGGGTACGGCAGTGGGTTTTGTAAATGCTATAATGTGACGGGAGTAGAGAGAAATCGCAGCTTGGGGAGATTATTTTTTGACTTCGTCCTCAAAAAATGGCTTGAAGTCAGGATCGATTTTGCCAATGCCCATATACCGTGCCTTATAGTCCTTAACCAGCTTGAAGTAGACGCCGCTGAGGGACAGAACACAGATAATGTTCAGCATTGTAGGTACTGCGCAGAAAAAGTCGGTGATCTGCCAGACAAAGCCGGTATGCGGTGCAATTTCTGAGTCGTTCTCTGTGACAAGTTCACCTTGTCAAAATAACCCGGCGGGGCGTCGGCTTGAATGTAAAAGTGAAGTTCCCTATGTAATAACTCCAGAATGAGAACTGCCGCAGATGCCCCTCAAAATGCGTTTTTTAGACGTAAAATAGGTGAGAGAAGAGGGGATTGCAGTATTTTTATGCGGTAATCGCCAATTTTTGGCACAGCAGAGCAGACCGGATAAAGGTTCCCGTTGTCAAAGTGAGCTTCACCCCGCCATTACAGCCTATGGCGGCCACAGTCTGCCTAAGTAATGGGGCAGCTAAATAAAATCGGAAGAGGACTCCGCCCGCGATCAACTATGACCTTACGGTTTCTGCAAGCGAGGCTTAAGCATTACATCATATGCTGGGATCGGTTGAATTTCTGTTATTCGGAAGAGTTCACGAAACTCGTCGGATGCTGCCGGTTCAATTGGCGCCGTATTCAATCATGACACACGAAACGGAGCAACATTAATGACAAGGTGAACAGCAGGGGTAGGTACAAAAAAAGAGTTAAAATGACAAGTTCACCTTGTCAAAATAACAAAATAACACGGCGAGGGCGCCGTGGGGATGGAAACCTAATTGAACAAAAAGAAGTTCTTGTTCAATTGAGGAG
>DXUR01000459.1 GCA_019417795.1 Clostridiales bacterium
AGTGCATCCGTATGCTCACCTTCCTGCCGCTGGAGCAGATCGACGAGATGAGCACTTGGCAGGATCAGCGCCTGAACGAGGCCAAGGAGATTCTTGCCTACGAGATGACCAGCATGGTGCATGGCAAGGAAGAGGCCGAAAAGGCTCAGAATGCTGCCCGCGCACTGTTCAGTGGCAACGCAATGGATACCGAGCACATGCCCAGCACCCAGCTGACCGAGGCTGATCTGACGGACGGTGCCATCGGCATTCTGACCCTGATGGTCAAGGCTGGTCTGGCTGCTTCCAATGGCGAGGCTCGCCGTCTGGTGGTGCAGGGCGGTGTGTTGGCAGACGGCGAAAAAGTCGCTGCTCCCACTGTCAGCTTTACCGCAGAACAGTTGGCCAAGGGCATCGTCATTAAGAAGGGCAAAAAGATCTACCACAAGGTAACGCTGTAAAAAAGCATTATAAAATTTATGGGCCAGAAACGTCCGTAGGCGTTTCTGGCCCATTTTTTACATTTTAGCGCGCAACAGCTGCTGTCCGGCAGTCACCCGGCCGGAGAGCAAAGGCTCTATCCGTGCAAACCGGCTGCTGTTGGTCACGATTACCGGGGTGGTCAGCGTGTAGCCTGCCGCTGCAATGGCCTGCATATCGAACCGGAAGAGCAGCTGCCCCTTCTGCACATGTTCTCCAGCCTGTACAAATAGCTCATAGCCCTTGCCCTTCAGCTCCACGGTGTCCATGCCAACATGAATGAGTACCTCCAGCCCGTTATCGCACAGCAAACTGATGGCATGATGGGTCTTGGCAATCTTTTCCACAATGCCGTCTGCGGGTGCTACTACCTCGCCGCAGCTGGGCTCGATGGCGCACCCTTTGCCCAGCACCTCGCTGGAGAACACAGGGTCCTTGATCCGGGTCAGTGCGCGGATGCGTCCTGAGACCGGTGCATAGAGCAACTGCCCGCTGTCCGCAGGCGCAGCTTCCATTGCGGGGTCATCAGGGGCAAATAGCGCACTTTTCTCAAAATGTGCCAGCAGCCGCTGCCGGATGCTGTGCATAAGAGTAGCAGGTTCTTTCATTCCGGTTTCCTTCTTTCGGCAGGGGAACTGCCGTGGCGGTGTTTTTCTTGTCTCTACGCATTCCGCAAAAACAGGGCCGAAAGGGAAGTTGTCCCCTCGGCCCCGACTTATGCTTTTACAGCTCGTATGCCTTTTTCAGTGCCTCATAGGCGGCGTCCTCGTTTTCCGCGTGGACGAGCAGAGAAATATCCAGATCGCTGGTGGTGATCAGCAGCACCTCAATACCGGCCATAGCCAGCGCATTCAGTGCCCGCGCAGCCACACCACAGCTGGTGACCATATCCTCACCGAACAGATTCAGCTTGGAGTAACCCACACTGATCAGAGGAGAAGCCTTGGCGTCCTTATCCAGATTTGCTGCCGAGATCGCCTTCATCACCAGCGGCAAATCGCTGCTGGATGCGGTAAAGCTAAAATCAATGGTGGTGCCGTGGGGAGCGCTCTGGCTGATCATATCCACTACTACGCCGGTCTCTGCAAAAATATCCAGATACCGGGACAGACTGTTGCCCCGGAACACTACGTCCTGCACGCTGATCATCATCAGGTCGGTCTCGATATTGATCTTCGATACTCCGTACATAAAAAGTCCTCCGTTCTGCCCGGGTTGCCGGACAACGCTCAATCATTTCACATTTTTATGTAAGTGCTAAAAAGGATGCACTGATATTATTTTGCGCGATTTTTTGTATCCTGTCAAGGCTGAAATCAGAATAATTTGCCCGCACACCATGCGCTGCCGCCAATTCCTGCGTGTAATCGCGCAAAAGGTAGGTGCGCACATTGGTTTTTCCGGTATCATAATGGGTCACGGTGGGGTGCAGCTGCGGCGCAAGCACTTCACACTGCACCGAGCCGTTCGGCTGGGTGGTCTTTTGCAGCTGCAAGGTCAGGATCGCACCCACCAACTGATTCGGGTGGCTCTGGGTGCTGAGGAAATTGCCCAGCGAGAAGGCGACAAAGCTTCTCCGCCCGTCCGCTGCGGTCAGCCACTGGGCATCCTGCAGCACATGCGGATGGGTGCCCACGATGACATCTGCGCCCCAGTCTGCCAGATTCTGCGCCAGTGTGCGCTGACTGTCCACGACGGCGTGGCTGTTCTCTACGCCCCAGTGCACTCCCACCACCACAAAGTCCGCCTGCTGACGCGCCAATCGCACCTGATGCTCGATCACATCGGTCTGGCTGGTGTAGATGACATTGGCTGTCATATTCTTGTTCTGGCGGATGCCGTTGGTGTGCTCAGTATAGGAGAGATAGGCGATGGTCACACCATTGACGGTTTGCAGCGGGATACGGTCGTAGTCCTCTTCGCCGCACCACAGACCGGTGGTGACTACATCCTCCGGCATGGACTCCCAGAATTGCAGAGTAGCCGCAATGCCGGACGCACCCTTATCATAGGTGTGGTTATTGGACAGGCTGAACACCCGCACCCCGTCACGGTACAGCGCCCGCGCACAGTCGCCGGGGGTGGAAAAGCATGGGTAGGTGGAGGGTGCAAGGGTGTCGCTGCAAAGGGTCTCCTGATTGATCCAGTTCACATCCTGTTTCGCATAGAAAGGAGCAATGTGCTCATAGCAGTAATCAAAGCTGTACTTTCCGTCTTCGCCTGCCCGGCGGGCGGCCTGATTATAAATGGGTGAATGGATCAGGTTATCTCCTGTTGCGGAAAACCGGATGGTTTCCACCACAGGCTGCGGTTCAGGTTCCGGCTCCGGGGTCGCAATGGATGAAGTAGGGGATAACACATCCTCCGGCGGCTCGACGCCGCCCACCGGTACATCTTCTCCCGGCAGCCTTGTCCAGATCCCCAGACACAATGCTATCACGCTCACAGCCAGAACCGACAGCACCACCGCCCGGAGCGTTTGTTTTTGGCCGCGCTTACGGGCAGCCGGACGCCGCCGCTTTAAAGGCTCCTGCTTCATCGTTCACCTCTTCTCCCGGCGTATGCCGGGCAGCTCGTTTTTCAAAGTGCAGCAATCAGGTCGCCCATATCGTACAGACCCGGCTCTTTTTTTGCCAGATAGACCGCAGCATTCACTGCGCCGTTGGCAAAGATGCTGCGGGAATAGGCGGTATGCCGCAGGGTGATCACCTCGTCCGGGCCGCAGAACAGCACCTCGTGGTCGCCCACGATGCTGCCGCCGCGCACAGAGCTGATGCCGATCTCCTTCGGGTCACGCTTCTGGCGCACGGAGGAGCGGTCGTACACATAATGGTACGCGCCGTTATTTTCCTCGTTGATGGCGTCGGCCAGCATCAGTGCCGTTCCGCTGGGAGCATCCAATTTGTTGTGGTGATGCTGCTCCACGATCTCGATATCATAGTTGATACCCAGCACAGCAGAGGCGCGCTTGCACAGCTCTGCCAGTACATTGATGCCCATGGAC
>DXUR01000046.1 GCA_019417795.1 Clostridiales bacterium
CACCAGAGCATTGGGGTCCACGCCCTCCTTCAGCCGTTCAGCGGAGGAACGCTTGGTGGCCAGCGTAGCGCCCATGACAGAGGCCAGAGACGCGCCCTTCAGCTTCACGATGGGAGGGATGGTGGGATCCTTCATGATCCAGAAAATAGCGTTGACGGGGGATTCAATCTTATCCACCCGGTTGGGGGACCAGAGCTTGGACTTGATGGCCCGGCCGTTGCCGTTGCGGATGTCCTCGGTGACCAGCACCACCTTGCCGTCCTCGTCCAGCGTGGCGGAGCAGTTCTGCGCCGTCAGCAGGTACTTGTTGTCCGGGGAATCCACGGGATAGTCGGCGGTCTTGTCGAAATAGGTGGGCTCCAGAGCAATGGAGGCGCAGGTATCGGAGTTGATAATGAAGGCGTCATCGTGGAGCACCTTGATGGAGGGATACTTGCCGCCGTGCTTGGCGTGGGTCAGGGTGGACTTGCCGGAGCCGGACAGACCGAACACGGCAGAGACGAACTTGTGGCCGTCCGCCAGCGTGTATTCCTTCTGACCGCCGTGGCAGCTGGCGTAGCCGGTGCGGTTGGCGATGGCCCAGGCCAGTGTCAGGGTGCCCTTCTTGTGCTCGCCGAAGTAGCGCATACCCAGGATGGCGGCGCAGTTGGTCTCCGTGTTGAAGTAGCACAGGCACTTGGGGTCGCAGACCTTTTCCTGACCGGGTGCGCCGGTCCACTGGGGATCGGAGAAGATGTAGATGTCAGGCTCCTTGCCGTCGCCTACGGGCTTGGAGTTCTTGTACATCTTCACATATTCCGTGGACATATACTGGAAGTTCAGCATCCAGTTGTAGAGGAGGTTTTCCTCACCCTCAGGGATCAGCAGATGGGCCTTCACCATGAACTCGGGGTCCAGACCGATGAACACCTCGGCGTGATACATGGTCTTCCAGCGGGTGTCGTACACGGCGTCCATGACGATCTTATCCAGGGCGGCGGTGTCCACGCCGGGCTTGCCGGTGATGCGGCGGGCGGGGGCGTAGCGGCCGGTGATGGAACCGTCATTGAACAGCAGGACCTTGGCGTCCGGTTCCAGACCGAATTCCTCGCCCCGGTAGACGGGCATATCGGTGACCACGGTGCCGGGGGAATTTTTGGCCAGCTCATAGGCTTCCTTCAAGGTGTTGACCTTGATGACATTGTTGCCGTAGAACGGAGCTTCGATGATGGAACGGGTCTTGGAAAAACCCACCTGGCCGGGACCGATCTCGGCTCTGGGATAATAGGCCTTTGTGGACATATCGGGATACCTCCTTGTAATCATGGTTGATAACTGTATGATACTGGAACGCAGGGGAAAAAGCAAGTTATGAAGATGACAAGTTCCGGCAAAGAGGACAGTTCCTTTTGTGACTTTTTGCGGCAGGGCGGCGGTTATTTCCGCTCCGCCAGCGCGTCTGTCAGGGCAGCGAACTCCGTTAACGTCAACGCCTCTCCCCGGACCGATGCAGGCAGGCCGCAGGCTGCGATGGCGTCGGCAATGGCGGCCTTGTCCCACCCCGGCAGGGCAGCGGACAGGGAATTGGACAGGGTTTTTCGCCGCAGCAGGAAGGCTCCCTTGATGACCCGGAAGAAAAACGCCTCATCCCGGACGGCCACCGGCGGCTCCTTCCGGCGGACGCACCGCAGAACGGTGGAAGTCACCTTGGGGGCGGGCAGAAATTTCTCCGGGGGGACGTCAAAGAGACATTCTGTTTCCATTTCGTATTGCAGCCGCAGGGGGAACGCGCCGTCGGCGCTGCCTTTGGCGGAGGTGAGCCGCTGGGCGGCCTCCTTCTGGATCAGGACGGTGATGGACTCAATGGCGGGAATATCCACCAGCGCGGTCAGCACGGGCGTGGTGATGTTGTAGGGCAGGTTGGCGCAGACGATGGGCCGCAGGCCAGCGAATTTTTCGCCGATCAGGGCCTTGAGATCCAGCCGGGTTACGTCTCCGGGGACGATCTCTACATTAGAATAAGGGGCCATGGTCTCCGCCAGAATGGGCAGCAGCGCCCGGTCCAGCTCAATGGAGACCACCTTTCCGGCCCGTTGGGCCAGTTCGGAGGTCAGAGGGCCGATGCCGGGGCCAATCTCCAGCACGCCGCAGGTCTCGTCTGCCCGAGACGCTGCCGCAATGTCGGCGGGGATCTGGGGGTCGATGAGGAAATTCTGCCCCATGGATTTGGAAAAATGGAAGCCGTGGCGTTCCAGCAGCATCCGGATCGTCAGTTCGTCGCAGAGATTCATGGCTCTACCGCCTTTTTTAGAATTTGAATTTCAGTATAGCTGATTTTGAATGGAATCACAACAGGGGAGCGCCGGTTGGTCACAGTTCGTGGATGAAATCCAGCACGCAGTCCCGCAGACGGAGGACCGCCTCCGGCATATTTTTCCGCAGAGGCATCCCCATGCCCAATTCCCGGCCTGCCCGCGGCGTGACCGGCAGCGTCTGGACGCCCTGCGTCCTGCCGCGCATCATGATCTCCGTCATCATGGAGACGCCCAGTCCCTTGCTGACCATGCGGATGACCGTTTCATCGTCCACATGACAGGGGCGGATCTGGGGTCGGACGCCCTTGGGACTGAGGGCGGCGTTCACGTCAATGTCGAACCGACCGTAGGGCATCAGAAATTCCTTTCCGTCAAATTCCTCGATGGGGAAGGAGTCCCGTCCCCCGGTGGGGTAATCCTCCGGGAGGATGGCGTACATAATGTCATTGTACAGCGGTGTCCAGTCGCAGTTGACATGGCTTTGCCTTGCGGCGAAGATCACATCGGTGCGGCCTTCCTCCAGCAGCTCAAAGGGCTCCAATTCGTGGTCCACCATCCGCAGATCCACGTCGGTGTCCGGGCACACCCGGCGGAACCGGTACAGGATCTCCGGCATCCAGTGCATGGCAAGGCTGGCGTAGGCTGCCACACGGATGGTCTCCGCCTTTTTCTGCGTGATGGCGGCGATCTGGTTTTCCAGCTTCGCCGTGGCGCTGAGGTAATCCCGGATGGCGGGCAGGAGAGCCTCGCCATTTTCTGTCAGGGAAATGCCGCTGTGGTCCCGGCGGATGAGGGTCATGCCGATCTCACGCTCCAAGCCGTTGATGAGGTGGGTCAGGCCGGATTGGGTGTAGCCCACTACCTCGGAGGCCTTGGAAAGGCTGCCCAGATTCACCGCTGTCATCAGAATCTCCAGCTTTTTGCTGTCCATGGTTCCCTCCTTCGACTATATATTACGATTTGTCATATAACTATTATAACCCTGCGTTTCTCTTTTGCAAGGGTTTCCTATATGATAAGACCCATAAAGGAGATGATGTTCCATGACAACGAAGAAGCTGACGATCCGGCAGAAGCTTTTGGTGGCCGGGACGCTGTTCGGCATGTTTTTCGGCGCGGGCAATCTGATCTTCCCGGTCCATCTGGGACAGATGGCGGGCCGGAACGCCATTCCCGCCATGATCGGCTTTATCATTACGGCGGTGGGGATCCCCGTTTTCGGTGTGGCCGCCATCGGCATCACCCATTCCGACGGTTTACAGACCCTCGCCGGCAAGGTGAGCAAGGGATACGGCATCTTCTTCACCTGTCTGCTGTATCTGACCATCGGGCCGCTGTTCGCCATTCCCAGATGCGCCACGGTGTCCTTTACCACCGGCGTCGCGCCCATGCTGGGGGACAGCGGGGCGGAATGGCTGTATCTGCTGATCTTCTCCGCCGTGTTTTTTGCCTTCGTGCTGTTTTTCTCCCTGCGCCCCGGCAAGATCACCGTCTGGATCGGCAAGATCATCAATCCTATTTTCCTGATCTTCTTTGCCGTGCTGATGATCGCGGCGCTGCTGGCCCCCGGTGCCGCCGCGTCTGCCGTGGAGCCGGTGGCGGCCTATCAGAGTGATGCATTTTTCCCCTCTCTGATCGAGGGTTACGGCACCATGGACGCCATCGCCGGTCTGGCCTTCGGCATCGTGGTGATTGACGTGATCCGCCGCATGGGCGTGACCAATGATGACGCCATCGCGGAGGACGTGCTCTCTTCCGGCCTCCTCACGGGCCTGCTGATGGCACTGATCTATGTGGTGTCCATTCTGGTGGGCGCCCAGTCCAGAGGGCTGTTTGAGCTGTCTGAAAACGGCGGCGTGGCCCTGACGCAGATCGCCGGGCATTACTTGGGCGGCGTGGGCCAGCTCATTCTGGCGATCACCATCACTTTCGCCTGCCTGAAAACCTCTATCGGTCTGGTCACCGCCTGCGCGGAGACCTTCGACAAGATGACCGGCGGGAAGTTCTCCTACCGGGGCTGGGCCATTCTGTTCACGGCCTTCTCCTTCGCTGTCTCCAATGTGGGCCTCAGCGCCATCATCAACTATTCCATTCCGGTGCTCATGCTGATCTATCCACCGGCCATTGCCTTGATCACCTTAGCGTTTATCGGCAGATTTTTCGGGCATGACCGCATTGTGTACATCGCCGTGATGATCCCCACATGGATCGCCGCTTTGTTCGACTTTATGAAGACCCTGCCGGGTTCCGCGCAGACGGCCCTCCATCTGGACGCGCCCATTCAGTTCGCCGCAGCCAATCTCCCGCTGTTCGACAAGAATCTGGGCTGGCTGCTCCCGGCGGTCATCGGCTTTGCCATCGGCATGATCTGGCATCTGAGCCGGCCGAAGAACGCAGCCGCCGCGTGACGGGATCCCTCGCTGAATCGCCCATTGACGAAAACTGGTTTAATGAACGCAGAGAAAATCAAAAGAAAAGCGGCCCGGAGTTTTCCGGGCCGCTTTCGCGATCAATGGCCGCCGGCTTACTTGCGGTCGTTTTTCTGGTTCTTCTGCTCGTTGGGCTCCTTCTGAGCGTTTTTCTGGTTGCTCTCCCGGTTTTTCTCCTGCATGGAATGTGCCTCCTTTCCTGTCCCCACGGGGGGACGGTCTGCGTACAGAAGATAGTGTTGCCGCCGCGGGGAAAACTATTCACAAAAAAGAAAAAATTTCTTGATTTTCCTGTTGACAAATCAGAAATGGTTTGGTATACTATCAAGGCAAAACAAAGAAGGCTGATCGCATCCGCCTCACCTCCAGCATGACGCAAAGAGGTCAACAACGTTGTTACCAGACTGCCGCAGGGCGGTTTGTTGTTGCGCGGATGCCAAAATGGTATCCGCGTTTTGTGATTTTTAGAAGGAGGTGCTTCGACCATAGCTAAGCAAATGCATGAACTGAATGAGGACATTCTCGACAAGGAGATCCGACTCATCGGCGCTGAAGGTCAGCAGCTGGGCATCATGAGTTCCCAGGAGGCCCTGAAGATTGCGGATGAGCAGGGCTTGGATCTTGTCAAGATCTCGCCCCAGGCCGTCCCCCCCGTTTGCAAGCTCATGAACTACGGAAAGTTCCGCTTTGAGCAGAGCAAGAAGGAGAAGGAAGCCCGCAAGAATCAGCATGTGGTAGAGATCAAGGAGATCCGGATGTCACCGGGCATCGACGTGGGAGACTTCAACACGAAGCTCAAGAACGCCCAGAAGTTCATTGCCGATGGCAACCGGGTGAAGGTTTCCGTCCGCTTCCGCGGCCGCGAAATGGCACATACGGACATCGGCCGGGATCTGCTGAACCAGTTTGCTGAGCAGTGCGCCGAGGTGGCCAACATGGACAAGAGCGCCAAGCTGGAGGGCCGTATGATGTCCATCTTCCTCTCTCCCAAGACGAGCAAGTAAATTTCAAGAGATTTCAATACACGGAAGGAGCAACTACAATGCCGAAACTGAAGACTCACAGCGGCGCCAAGAAGCGCTTCAATCTCACCAAGACCGGCAAGGTCAAGCGCGCCAAGGCTTTCAAGAGCCACATCCTCACCAAGAAGGACACCAAGCGCACTCGTCGTCTGCGCGCAGGCGGTTATGCGGACGTCACCAACATGGACGCTGTCCGCAAGATGATCCCCTACAAATAAGTAACGAGACGTTTGAAATAGGAGGCTACTACAAATGGCAAGAGTCAAGGGCGCGATGATGACGCGCAAGAGAAGAAATAAAGTTCTGAAGCTGGCCAAGGGCTATTGGGGTTCCAAGTCCAAGCACTTCAAGATGGCTAACCAGGCCGTCATGAAGTCCCTGACCTACGCTTACACCGGCCGCAAGCTGAAGAAGCGTGACTTCCGCAGCCTGTGGATCACCCGTATCTCCGCTGCCTGCAAGATGAACGGCATGAACTACTCCACCTTCATGCACGGCCTGAAGGTCGCCGGCATCGAGATCAACCGCAAGATGCTCTCTGAGATGGCTATCTCCAACCCCGCTGCATTCACTCAGCTGATCGAGATCGCCAAGAAGGCTTAATTACACAGTTCTTCAAACAAAAACCTCTTCGGGAAACCGAAGAGGTTTTTTTGCGTGTTGAAAAATAGGGGAGAGGGCTGTCTTTACAGAAAACAGTAAAAGGACGCGCCCATCGGCGCGTCCTCCCGTTCTTATTCCTCAACAGTTTCCTCAGCGGGTTCCGCGTCCTCCGGAACTTCCGGTTCTTCCCAGTCCACCATGGTGCCCACGCAGCGGTTGATGGGCTGGCCCAGCTCGTGGAACTTGGCCTCATAGTCCGTCATAACGCCCACCGGGCCGTTTTCGTGGAGATTCCGGGTGACCTCGGACAGCTCAAAGCCAAACTGGGGCAGCTCCTCCACGGAGAACTCAAACAGGGGCTGGTTGTCAGTCTTGAAGTGGATCTGACCGCCCATTTTCAGCACCTGACGGTACAGCTTCAGGAAGTTGCCGTGAGTCAGGCGGCGCTTGGCATGGCGCTTGCTGGGCCAGGGATCGCAGAAGTTGACGTAGATCCGGTCCACCTCGCCGGGGGCGAAGAACTGGGGGAGCTGGTCGGCGTTGGCGTCCACGAAAAACACATTGGTGAGACCGTCATTCACGCACCGCTCCATGGCCACCACCATGGCGTCCGGCACCATCTCAATGGCGATGAACAGCACATCCGGCTCCGCCGCGGCGGTGCCGTGGGTGAAGCGGCCCTTGCCGCAGCCCAGCTCTACCCGCAGCTCCCGGGCCTGGGGCATCAGATCCCGCCAGTGGCCCCGATGCTCATAGGGGTTCCGGATCAGCTGCGCGGCGCAGCGCTCCATTCGGGGGACCAGATTCTTCTTTTTCCGCATTCTCATTATCAAAAACCTCCGCAGGTCAAGAATCAACTCATTTTAACATAAAAAAGCGGCGCTGTAAACGGAAGTCTGAAAATGTTAATGAATTAACGTTAGATATTTAACGGAATGCGTTTTGGAGCGGTCAAACCGTTGCGCTGCAATGCTTCTACAGAATGTAGAATATGCAAGAATACTGATTTTACACCAATCTTACACCAATATAGGAGAGCTCAATACAGTCAGTCAGTATTCTCCCTTCATATCTCTATAAAAATGATGTCGCGGCTACAAAATTTTATGACTATTAGGAGTAATATATATGAGGGAAAACACTGTAATATCTATCACCAACTCTAAGGGTGGTGTTGGTAAGACTACAACAGCACTGAATCTTGCTGCTGCTCTTGCAAACGAAAACAAAAAGGTCCTGCTGATCGACAATGACCCGCAGGGTAATCTTGCGGCAGTGCTTGGCTATACGCCGGGTGAACAGATAAATACGCTGGCGAAACTGCTGCTTGTTCAAATCGACTCGCCGGAAGACCTGGAACTGCATCTTCCCCGTGCCGTGATACATACAGAGACTGGCATTGACCTGATCCCAGCTAATAAGCGGCTGGCAGATGCCGCTGCCCGCTTACAGGTTATGCAGCTCTCGCAGTACAACACAGCGGGGGAGGCAGAAACGCTCTGCGAAGAGGTGATGGACAAGCTGTTGGACGCTCTCCGAGAGCAATACGACTACTGCGGCAGGTCGCCGACACACAGAGCGTATATGATCTCCCTGACATACAGGGCATTGCGCCGGAGGATATTGGACTTGTGGAAATGACATGCTCCGAAATTATCGGTGGGGATGATCCGGAGCTGGAGGAACTGGACGATCCCACTCGGATACCGCCGGGCCGAGGCATATCGTCCAAATCGGATAGCTGTTCCAGAATGAAATGAAGATACTCTTTACTGGATGCCATTATTGTTACACCATTTTTGGCATTGCTCGATTCTTGCGCCGTTATCGCTTTGCTCCATGTCGTAAGCAAAAGTATGTAATAAAGGACAAACGAAGTCATCGCATTCGCCGCAATGCTGCAAGCCTTTCTTTTCACAGCATGATTTCACGGGACAGCTATCCGCCCAGAAGGGTTTGTCCATATTCACACACCCTTTGCAGCCCATCGATTCCCGAAAGTTGCAATCACTGCACCGAAGCCCACATCTTGACTCGATCATACTCAGATTCCTCCTGCTCAGAACAGCTGTCCCGGCAGCTTTAGCTTTTCCTTCTTCGGGAAGGTCGCTTCAAACTGTTCAAATGCTTCCGGATTCTTCTCGCAAACAAAATATCCCTCAGGGTCTTTATAAGTGCCGGAGATGCCGTCCAAAAAGCCGGGCGTCAGCTCCTTGATGAGAAAATAATCCGCCTCCGGATCATCGGCATAGCGCACGCCCTTGGTTTTTGCCGGAACGAAACCGGACTTGCCGTAAAAGTCAATATTGCCGGTGATGGCAAGCGCACCCGCGCCCATTTCCTTTGCTTTTTCCATGGAATAGTCCAGCAGTTGCTTCCCGTAGCCCTGCCGCTTGTATGCGGGCGCAATGCCAAGGGGACCGAAGGTCATGATCGGCACCTTTCTTCCGTCATCGCAGTCGATTTCCGACCGCACATAGATGACCTGCCCAATCAGCTCACCGTCCAGCTCCATGACGAAGTCCAGCTCCGGCACAAAAGCCGGGTCATCCCGATAGCGGTGCAGCACATAGTGCTCCATGCAGCCGGGGCGGTAGACATTCCAGAAGGACTCGCGGGTCAGATTCTCAACGGCTCTGTAATCGTCTTTCGTTTCCAGACGAATGGTAATCTTCTTTTCTGACATGGTGTTTCTCCTTATCTCTTGTCAATAATTTTGTCAATCAGCCCATAAGCGAGGGCTTCTTCTGCCGACATATGTATGAGTGCAGTTCCTGAAGCTCCATTCCCGCTGCCTCCCGCTTACTTTTATTCTTGTTTCATCGTTCACGCCGTTAAGTATCATCAGCCGCAGACATCGTTCAAGCTGCGCTCTCTGATCCATTTGTCCAGAAACTGCATCTGTTCGTCGGTATGGAACCAATGCTCGCCACCGGGTATGACGGTCAGATCAGCATGGTGCAGTTTGGCAAATGCAGATACCGTTTCAATGGATGTCAGGTTGTCATGCTCGCCGTAGAGAATACAGGTAGGGACATTCCAGATAATCGGGTGCTTGCGCACATAGCAAAGATACTCCCATGACAGCGTTTCTCCGAAATTCGTGGCGATTTCCCTTTTCTCGGCAAGCTCCTGTTTGGTTACATTCGACCATTGCATCATATTGCAAATCAAGTTTTCCATATCCACAATCGGAGAGATGAAATAAGCCCGGTCAACCAGTGTTTCATCCAGCGAGGACAGCGCAAAGAAAGCTCCGATGCTGTTGGCAACCAAGGTGAGGTGCTCACACCGGCCTCTCTGCTCGGTAAAAAACGCAAGAAACTCTTTCTTTGCTTCCCAAGGTGTTTGGGAATGGTAATCAAACCCAATTACTTCGTCCTTCGGAAATAGCGATTTATAGTGCTCGGCTTCCTGCGCCGAGCCGCCCTTTCCATGAACATATACTATTAAATCTTTCATTTTATCCTCATGGACCCTTTCTCAAAACAGCGGAATCTCGCCGTCAAAATGTGCTGCCTTTTCCCTTCAGAGAATGATTCGTGCGATCTCCATCGTCACGATTTTCAGTACAGCGCCGCCCGACATCACATAGAACCAAACCTCGCGCGCGTGCTGCGTTTTGGCAATCGGCGTGGCAATGGCGGCAATGATAATCAGCAGCGCACCGACACAGCCGATGATGGTGGGAATGCTGACCAGTGGAAACAGTCCCGGTGCGCAGCTTCCGTCAATGGCATTCTGAATCGTTTTATATAACCCGTCCCGCGCCGCCGCAAAGCAGCAGACCACAAGTCCAAAAACAAGCAGAAGCACACTTCTGCGTCCCCAATACTGAATAACTGCGCGGCCCCAAACCGACCAGCCGATAAAGCCCAGCAGGGCAAGGATCATCAAAGTTGTCGTCGTAGCAACGGCATTTCCAAAATAGAGTTTCATTCTCACTGCACCTCTCAATACTGGATCATGATCGTTCTGCACGCATCACAGCAGCAGGCTTCCACGCTGGTACGACCGCCGACCTTCAACCCGGTGAGTTTTACAAATCCCTCCGTGTTTTTGGCGTTTTCCAAGGCACTCGGCACTTCGTTTGCAAAGCTGAACGCGCCATCCTTACTGCTGAACAGATAGCCGTTTCTCATTTCTTTTCCGCATTTCGGACACATCATCATCATTCCCTCCCATTCTTATCGCTGTGTATTGTACCAATCGAGAACAGCGCTTAGATTTTCCGCATTGACCCGCTCACCGCCATGGAGCATCATATCCAGCATATCGTCCTCATCCGGCGTGCGGTCTTTCTTTTCGGCAAGAGCTTTGCCCGCCGTTTTGACCATGATCTCCATCATGGGGCGGTAAACACCGTGCAGTTTTTTGACATCAAAGTTCCCTTGCAGGGTGAACAGCGGAATGTCAACAGAGATCCCCGACTTTTTCCGCACGCTGTCCGTTTGTGTCCCGGTTTGCCCCATGCCGACACCGCAGACGGCGCGTACCCGGTAACGCTTTGCGGCCTCGGCATAGCCCTTGACAGAGCCTGCCATGATCCAGCCAAGGTAAATAACCTCCGCTCCAGCAAAGACCCGTTTCTTCGCTTCTGCAAGGGAATACACAGGAAGTCCGGTTTTCTGCGCCAGCAACTTAGCATAATGCTCTGTGCTGCCGGTATTGGTGGTGTAAATAATTGCGTTCATAGAAACATTCCTCTCAAAAAAGTGAGACGCAGCACATGATCGGCTTTGCGATCAGCACTGCGTCTTAGCGTCTGGCTTCTTTCGTCTCAATCGTGAAATTCTTTGCGTTGATGATGCTTTCGTGTCTGCACTTTGGGCAGAACAAAGGAAAGTCTTTCAACTCAGTTTCCCGAAATATTTGCAGCCGCGTTTTCGAGCCGCACCAAGGGCATAAAACCCACTGTTTTTTCTCTTCATGTTCCTTCATATCGTCTCCCTGTCCTTTCTGTAACAGGATTCGACCTTGGCAATGAATCGCTCAATATGCGCATCCAGCAAAGGAGCAACGGAATCTTTATCCTGCGCACCGTCGTAGACGCTGTAGAGTAGGTACATTGGCCCATAGAATTCCAGCGCCAGCTGCATGGCGGCTTCGTCAGTATCTGTCAGCTTACGAAAAATTGCCGCCATGTACTCCAGAGGCCCACCCGCCAAGTAGTCGTGATGGAGCTGCGCCAGCTTGGGATCACGGTATTGCTCCAGTGTCAGCATCTTACGGAAATTAGAGGAAAACGGTTCCTTCGTCCAATGGTCGAACTGCGCCATGCTGTATGCGCGGATCTTTTGAATCGGCGTGTTCAGATACGCCTCCGCGAAGCCGTCTGGCTCTGTCTCCGGCATTTCATAGCTTTCCGCACGTTCATAGTCCATCTCATTCATGTGTTCTACAATCCTGTCCAAAATCTCCTGTTTGCTGGTATAGTGCTTATACAGGGCGGCTTTTGTGAATCCTAACTGCTGGGCAATATCATTCATAGATGTCCCAAGGTAGCCGTTCTGCGCAAACAATTCCAGCGCTGTTTCCAAAATTTGTTCTTTCGTATCTCCAGCCATAATATTCCTCCCTGACAGGTAACCACTCGGTAACTTCTATTATAGTTACCGAGTGGTTACTTGTCAAGACCTGGTTGAATTTTTTGAATCACAGCGCACAACAAGCGCCAGCGAAAGGATTGAAGTGACACAGTGAGATGTGCCGCACCGAAAATCGCAGCACAGCGCCATGTTGATCTGTCCGTTGTCCTTCACCTGCCCATGGGCGCTACCACCGTGGTCATGGCGCAGCGGGAGATGGGCCGCAGGCTCTCCTGCAGTCGCTCGGATATGTAAATGGTATTCAGATTCCATTTCGGTTTCGGCATGGTCCCGCCCCCCGATGCGCTTCAACAGATTCCTTTGTCTATAACGGTTTCGGCTTGTATGTAATTATACCGGTTTTATCCGCAAGTGTAAACTGAATGAAACCCACTTTTCGAGCATTCTATTGAAAAGAGGGTGCCTTCTTGCTACAGCGCGGATGCTGTGGCGAATCTGCCATTTCCTCGCCCCTGCGGGGCAGCCGGAAATGATGCACAAAAACTTCATGCACCGGCATTTGCGCATTTTCGTGGTGCGGTATTCATGCATGAAGTTTTATGCCTTAAATCTCTTGCAAAACAGAAAGAGTCATGATATAACATGACCAGAAAAACCAAAACGGTCATTTGGAGGATGAACGAGCTTGGCTTTTACCAACTATGAAACAGAACAGCTTCACAAGGCGCTGCTGAAGGAAACAAGACGCTGCGCCGTCACACTGGGGATGAAGAAAACCTCAGTGGATCAACTGACAAAGGCTGTCGGTATCGCAAAAGGCTCGTTTTATAAATTCTACGAATCCAAGGAGATGGCCTTCTTCGCAGTTCTGGAAAGTATCCACTCCGAGCTTTACGGGGTGGCTGACCAGGTGTTGCGCAGAAATGGCGGCCTGCCAACCTCGGAGCGCGCGGCAGAGGCGGTTCTGGCCGTCTGCCGGAGGCTGTCTGATACTGGCGACATGG
>DXUR01000460.1 GCA_019417795.1 Clostridiales bacterium
TCGGTCTTGCCGGGGTTCAGGATGAACCAGACGCCCTCGCCTTCACGGCTGCGGTTTTCGTGGTTGCCGTAGT
This sequence comes from Clostridiales bacterium, assembly GCA_019417795.1. The sequence goes on from DXUR01000460.1 coordinate 74, forward strand.
AGACATAGAGCTTGCTCAGGGATACCGCACCAATCTCTTCCGCAGTGGGAGCAGCGGCAGTCAGAGCTTCGGCGGTAACTGCGCCGTTCTCGGCTTCGCTCACATCTGCCCACGCGGTCTCGTTGGCAGTCGTCAGTTCATTCACCTCTGCACGGCCCATGTATGCTGGAATGTTCTCCGGGTCAAGGCCGATAGCCTCGGTAAAAGACGCCACAGCCTCGGTGTAGTTCAGCTCGGTCAGGTATTTCCGTCCCAACTCGATCTTATCCGCTGCCGTAACCGCTTTTTTGCTTTTTTCAGTTGCTACATTTTGTATTCCTCCAAAGCGTAACCCCAAGGTTATGCTTCAAACATTTTCCAGCTGACACAGCCGTCCAGCCAGAATTTTCCGTTTCCAGAGGTCATGCGCACCTTATTCTGTGCATCCAGATCGTTAAAGTGCCACCACTCCGAGGCCAGCGGTGTCATGCCTGCATTGGTACAGTACCCCTGCAGCCGCCGCGCACCGTCTGTCATGGATGCCGATGCAGTGGCCCGCTTCCATGCGGTGGCCGAATTAGAAGTTACCGGGCCGGTAAAGCAGGCCGCTGCACTGCTCAGCTCGTGCATGGCAGAGGGCATGGCGTATTCCTCACCGGTCACCTGTACAAAGGGACACCCCGCCATGCTGTGCTCTGTCTGCTCAGTGATGCGCAGCAGGGTCGTGTCCATTGCCACACCGCGCTGATGGTTGGAAAGAGACGTTGCAATAAACCAGCCGATATTCCACGCGCCCTTGTTCAGCGCCGTCATCAGTTCCTTGTCCATCCTTGCCTTGGCGTACACTGCATCCTTTACCAGCATCTGCACCTCATAGGGCCGGAATGTCTCTACGATCTTCAGGCAATCGCCCGCCTTCAAAGCGTTTTTCTGCGCTGCACCAACTTTTTTTGCCATAGCGTAATTGATAGGCATTAGATACTCATCCCGCCCAAGGCGCTGGTTGTAGAACAGGCCGTCATACAGTTTCTGTCCCGTAATGCCTTCAATATCCTTTCCGCAGGTTTTAAAGATCGATGCCTTGGCATTGGGGTTTTCGTATACGATGGAAGGCAGAACATCGGGCAGATTGATCATACACAGTTCATTTTCCAACCAGCCCACGGTGCCGTCCAGCAGGCAGACCTGCCAATATGCGCCAGACTCCTGCCGGATATAAAACATATCTCCCGCTGCAAGTCTGCGCAGTACCGTACTGGTCCCATCCGGTCTCTCGTACAGCAGCATCACAGCCGCCCCTGCAAAGCCTGTTGAACCTTCCAACGGCAGTTCGAAGTTCTGGGGAACGCGGATGCCATCCCGCAGAACCGCATTGTCGTCCAGTGCTGCATTCCACATCGGTCCGGTTTCAGAGACCGGATTACTGACTTCCTGCTGCTGCCAGCTGACAGCCCGCTCTTCCACTGTGGGGTTCTGGCAGCCCGTCAGAAGCCATGCGCATGCCATAGCCGAAAGGCACAGAAAATCACGTCTTGTTGTTTTCATGTATTTTCCGTCCCTTCTTCCTGTTGTTCCTGTGCCGGAGTTTCCGGCGCTGTCGGTGCCTTCGATGTGGTCTCCTGCTCTGCCGCCGATTCCTCCGGCGACTGCGTCGGCTGTTGTGCCGCCGGGGCAGTCTGCCCCGCTTCCGTTGTTTCGGTCTGTGTCGGCTGCGCTTCCAGCAGTTCTTCCTCCGGCGGTTCGCCCTCGGCATCCTCTGCAAGATCGTCCTCCGGTGCCTGATCCCCAACCGGCTGAACACTGCCGCTGCCGTTCAGGTTGCTGCTAAGTGCGCCCTCCCCGAATGTGCCCGACTGACTGACGCCGTTGATAAAATAGTAGCTTTTTTCATGGGAATGATCCCATCCCTGCTTCGGTTCTCCATTTGTCCCAAAAGCATAGGGCTGGCCGTCGATCACACACCACCCGGTCATCTGATTTCCGTTGCCGTCCAAATAGCGCGTGCCCGCATCCGTTTCAACCCAGCCGGCCTGACTGACACCGTCCACAAAGAAATAATCCTTTCCATCGATCTCTGTCCAGCCCTGTGCCGGTGCGCCGCTGTTGTTGTAGTATTTCAGGACGCCATCCGTTTTTTTCCAACCGTTCAGTCGGTTTTTGACCCGTCCATCGCTATCCAGTTCCCAGACCTTTCCGTCCTCCTGATAAGTACCGGTGCGCGGATGTCCGGTTTCGTCAAAGCAGTACTGCACTCCGTCCAGCATGATCCAGCCGGTGTACAACTGGCCGGTCTCCGGTTGGAAATAGTAGTATTTTCCATCTATCTTCGCTTCGCCCTGGGTGAGCTCTCCATCTGCGTTAGCATAGCCGACATAGCCGTTCTCTTCGATCCAGCCGACCTTCAAAAAGTTGTTGCTGCCAAAATAGTAGAGCTTATAGTTGATCTCATACAGTCCCTGCACACGGGTGCCGGTAGTCGGCGAGATATAGTAGCGATGCAGTCCTTCGCCGTGCCACCCCGTAGTCTTACTCTGGATCGCTTTGTAAACTCCAAAAGCGCCCCCTGTGAGCAGACACAGGCACACCAGTACTACACCGACGGCTTTCAGCGGCCTTGTCGCCCTTCTTCTGCGCGTATTCTGCGTCACGCTAAACCGATATCGTTTGATCTTCTGGCGTTTCATTCTCATCTTCCCATATAAAGATTCAGCCCCCGGTGGAATGCCAGAGGCCGAATTTCATGTTTAATAGGCGTCCTGTACCGTCTCTTTACCGTTTTCACGGTAGGTCGTCACAGTAAAGCCGTTGTAATACAGCAGGCCATCCTCGCCATCACCGATGCAGCTGGAAGCATACTCCGAACTGTTCGGCTTGCCAATAGCGGCATACAGCTTGGAAACGTCTTTGCCCACATACTTCAGGGCAGTTTCCAGGCTGGCAGTTTCTGCCGGAGCAGTCTCTGTAACGGGCTTGCTTTCCACAGGCTCCGTCTTTTCTTCTTTGGAGGAAGCAGCCGTCTCCTGCTTTGCAGGCTTAGATTTTGCCGCAGTCTCGGCCTTGGATTCGGCCTTGGATTCGGCCTTCGACTCTGCCTTGGATTCGGCCGGTTTCTCCGATGCCGCCTCGCTTACCGCAGAAGAAGCTTCAGAAACTGCCTCCGAGACAGCCTCGCTTTCCGGCACAGCCTCCGACGAAGCAGCCTCCAATGCCACAACGGAAACCGATTCGGATTCCACAGCCGAGGAAGCGGTCGTTTCTGCTTTTGCCCCGCATCCCGATGCCAGAAGCATCGCACCGCAGAGCACTACACCCATCATCTTATAGTTTACATTCATTTTGTTTGTTCCTTCTTTCTATTCTTTCAGTCAGTCGGCCAAGGCGCAGAAGACCCATTCACCGTCCGACAGAA
>DXUR01000461.1 GCA_019417795.1 Clostridiales bacterium
TCCTCGAAACAGGCTCGCTTGATCCGCCACCGGCGGCGCTTCGCCTGTTTCCCTGTGCCATTAAAATCCTAAGTTTTCAGAACTTTTATAAAGTTCTGAAAACTTGCTCAGCGGGGAGAAAAGACTTTTTTGACACGCTGAGTTAGAATCTGATGAGGAGGATCTCACCATGCGCGTCATCACCGGCTCCGCCAGGGGCCGCCGTCTGAAGGAATTAGAGGGGATGGAGACACGGCCCACCACCGACCGGGTGAAGGAAGGGCTGTTCAACGTCCTGCAATTTGATATTGAGGGCCGTAAGGTCCTGGACCTGTTTGCCGGCACCGGCCAGCTGGGCATCGAGTGCCTCAGCCGGGGCGCGGCTTCCGCTGTGTTTGTGGACCGGCGGCCGGATGCGGCAGCTTTGACCCGCGAAAACCTGAAGCTCTGCGATCTGACGGACCGGAGCCGGGTAGTGGCCGGGGACTCCATGGAATTTCTCAAGGCCGCCCGGGAAAAATATGACCTGATCTTTCTGGACCCGCCCTATGAGACGGAACTGCTGGAGACGGCCATCGCCCATATTGCCCGCCATGACCTGCTGAACGTTCACGGCATGATGATCGCGGAGCATCCGGTGGACAAGGCCCTGCCGGCCCTGTCCGCACCCTACCGCATGGGCCGGACCTACCGGTACGGCAAGATCGCCGTCACCATCTACCACCGGGACGGAGACGAGGGGGCGCAGGTATGAGGATCGCAGTCTGTTCCGGCAGCTTTGACCCCATCACGCTGGGACACATGGATATTATTCGCCGCACGGCGGCCTGCTTCGATCAGGTGTATGTCTGCGTCAGCCCCAATGCAGAAAAGCGGGGCCAGATGTTCACCCCGGAGCAAAAGCTGAAGCTTGTGGAGGCGGCGGTTTTAGAGCTGCCCAACGTAACGGCGGAGCTGTACGGCGGCCTGCTGGCCGATTTCGCCGCGGAGCGGAAGGCTACCGCCATTGTCCGGGGCATCCGGACCCAGAGCGATTTCGACACGGAATATCAGCAGGCCATGGTGAACCGGGGCCTGCATCCGGGCCTGGAAACGCTGCTGCTGCCTGCGGACCCGGCGTACATCTATTTGAGCTCCACCGTGGCAAGGGAGATGATCCATTATCATCAGCCCCTTGATAAGTACCTGCCCAAGGCGATCCTGCCCCTGATCCGGGACTGGACGGAACAACGATAAGGAGAATGCGTTATGGCTGAAAACGATGTAAACCGTTTAATTGATATGCTGTATGAACGGGTCGAGGACGCCAAGTCCCCCGCCCTGAAGCCCAACCTCAGCATGGTGGACCGGGACGAGGTGCTGGATCTGCTGGACGAGCTGCGGAACCAGCTTCCTGTGGAGCTGAAACGGGCTCAGGAGCTGCTGGCCGCCCGGGAAAAATTTGTGGACGAGGCCAAGCGGGACGTGGAGCGGATGATGCGTCAGGCGGATCTGGAGGCCAAGAGCAAGGTCTCTGACAGCGAGGTGCTCTATGCCGCCAAGGAGAAGGCCCGGAAGATCATTGCCGACGCGGAGGATCGCTCCCGCCAGCTCTGCCAGGTGGCAAATGAGTACGCAGAGGACGCTCTGGCCCGGACGGAGGAGGCTGTGCAGGCCGCACTGACCGAGGTGAAGCAGTCCCGGTCCGCATTCCGGGCCGCTTCCGCCGCCAAGCTTCAGGAACAGCGGGAAAAGCTGGAGGCAGAAAGAAAGACTGCGGAAGAGACGGAGAACTGACGGCTGAGACCGCTGATGTGTAAATCGGCGGAATACACAAACAGAGATCATAGTCGGTGTGGAAAAGATGGTTGACCATAACGGAGACTGTCTGCCGTAAAAAAGGGGATTTGCGGGAAAATTCGTTAAAAATGACGAAAAAGAACCTGCAACTTTTTCAAAGAACTCTATATTTAGCGCAACTTGCGTTCTGAAAAAGAATGACAACACAAGATATTGTGTTGTCATTCTTTTTGATTTTACGTAAACCAATCGGCAACGATGGAACAATTGTTTGAAAACGGTGAATTATTCCTGACTTTTGGCAAAAAGTGGCCTGTTTTCAAGGGTTTGCGTCGGAAAAAAATACTTGCAATCCCCCTTGAAATCGCTTATACTCAGGGTGTGTGGTGGGGAAAAGTGGGGAAGATGTGGATAACAGTGCCACATTGGACCACGAAAACCCAAAAAGTAGGGAAGGAGGGCACCGCTATGGCCAGACTCATGGGCAAGTCCAATAACACCATTGACTCCAAGGGCCGGCTGGTGATCCCCTCCAATATGCGGGAAGCACTGGGAGACCGGTTTTATATCACCATCGGCGCCCAGCACTGCCTGACCATTTACCCCGAGGCCAAGTGGAACCAGATGTCCGAGGATATGGACGAGTTGCCCTACACCGAGGCCCGGGCGCTGACGCTGCTGTATGCCAACGCTGTGGAGTGCGAGCCTGACGGTCAGGGCCGCGTTCTGATCCCCGCTGCCCTGCGGAACTACGCAAACCTGAAAAAAACCGCCACAATCGTTGGCATGAACGCCTTTGCCGAGATTTGGGATTCCGCCACCTGGACGGAGCGGGAACGCCAGATGCTGGAAGAGGACGATATGGCCGCCGCCATGGACGCCTTGGCGCGGGCCCGTCGGAATCGGAGCTGAGCTATGGAATTTACCCACAAGCCCGTTTTGCTGGCCGAGTGCATCGAAGCGCTGCATATCCGGCCGGAGGGGATTTATGTAGACGGCACACTGGGCCGTGCGGGGCACTCAAGAGAGATCGCCCAAAGGCTCACCACCGGCCGGCTGGTGTGCATTGACCGGGACCAGGCCGCTATCGACGCGGCCCAGGAGCGGCTGGCCCCCTGGATGGACCGGGTGACGCTGGTCCACAGCAATTTCGACCGGGTCAGCGAGATTTTGGCGGAGTTGGACATTCCCGGCGTGGACGGTATGTTATTTGATCTGGGAGTATCCTCTCCTCAGCTGGATGACGCGTCCCGTGGATTTTCCTATATGCATGACGCACCGCTGGACATGCGGATGGACGCCACCGCCCCTCTCACCGCTTATGATGTGGTAAACACCTGGAGCTACGAGGAACTGCGCCGTATTTTGTTTGAGTACGGCGAGGAGCGCTACGCCCCCGCCATTGCGAAAAAAATCGTACAGGCCCGGGAGACCGCGCCGGTACAAACTACATTGGAATTAGCGGAGCTGATCCGCTCTGCCATGCCTGCCGCCGCGCTCCGGGAGAAACAGCACCCGGCCAAGCGGAGCTTTCAGGCCATCCGCATTGCCGTCAACGGCGAGCTGGATGCCCTGCCGCCCATGCTCAGCGGAGCCATTGACCGTCTGAACCCCGGCGGCCGACTGGCCGTCATCACCTTCCATTCTCTGGAGGACCGCATTGTGAAGCGGGCCTTTCAGGATGCCGCCAAAG
>DXUR01000462.1 GCA_019417795.1 Clostridiales bacterium
AGGCGGCAGATTTGCAGCTTCGCTGCACCGCGTTGCCCCTACCCCGCGCACGGCGTTCTCTGCGTGACCCCAGAAAGGAGAGATGGTCTCTGAAACTTACCCGACACAATGGCCGCGCTGGAAAGCACGGCACTTATAACCCAAAGCACAATGACCGCAGTTTTGAAATTGCCAACAGCGAGCATATCGACCCGGAACGTGTCCAGCAAAACATCTATTGGGATTGCTACAACGGCATCCGCTCTGCTCTGCAGCCCAAGAGTGAGGAAAGTCTGGCTGACACTTTTGAAGAAGTTGAAAAGCTCTACTACAAACTGCATTACACCAACTTCACCGAAAAGCAGAATGAGCGCAACGCCAAAATCCGGCACACCGAGCGAAACCGCTCCACCGAAGATTTGCTTATCAGCAAGAAAACCTGCCCCGAAGAAAGCATCTATCAGCTTGGAACGCTGGAGAGCCACGCTTCGCCCAAAGAACTTTTTCAAATCGCCACAGAATTTATGGATGAGTTCCACGAGCGCTTTGGCAAGCACGTTCACATTCTGGATTGGGCGTTACATCTGGATGAGGGAACGCCGCACATCCACGAACGGCATGTGTTTGACTGTGAAAATAAGTATGGAGAGATTGCTCCGCAGCAGGAAAAGGCGTTGGAAGCACTTGGCTTTGAACTACCAAAGCCGGACAAGCCCCTTGGTCGTTACAACAATCGTAAGATTACATTCGATGCAGCCTGCCGCACGATGCTATTCGAGATTGCCAAACGCCACGGCTTGGAACTGGACGAAGTGCCGGAATACGGCGGACAGGCTTATCTGGAAAAGCAGGACTACATCCTGAAAAGGCAAAATGAACGGATTGCAGAACAAAAGAAAGAACTGCAGGAACAAAGTATTCAATACGTCGGATTGCTGGAAGACTGCCGTAACCAGCGAGATGAATATGCTGAACTATTCAATCAGGCGATAAGGCAATCTGAAGAGATTTTGAAAAACAATGAAAAAATTAAAAGCCAGGAGAACGAATTAGAAGAACTGTTTTCGCAATGGGTAGATGTAAATGATTTGTTTAATGATGCGGTAAATGGTTCTTATGACCAAGCGGTCCTTGCGGTTTCCGATGTTGGATTAAACAAAGCATTACAGGAAACTGTAAATGAAATTGATCAACATTTGGAATGGTTAATGGAACCAGAACGAATTGCAGACTTCCGCACCAGAAAATATGCAGAAGAACAAATACTCTGCCTGCGGAAAAATATCATTGGGGCAATCAAGAGCCTTCTTTCAAGAGGGACGCAGTTCTTCTATATCCCAGAGGTGAAAAAAGCGGCCATGGAGCAAATCAAAGAGGATTCCCGTCCGTCTGTTCTACAAAAGCTGCATCAGAGGCAGGAAGAAATCAATCAGCGTGAGCAGACATGCACCAAACCGAAGAAGCGCAGTCATGTCATAGAACTGTAAAGGAGGCTAACTTTCAAGAACAACAATTTATTTGAAATCGTAAAGCTGAATATCACCACCCGGCAGGCCGCAGAAGCCTATGGCTTTCAGTCCAACCGCAGCAGCATGATTTGCTGTCCATTCCATGCAGACCGCAATCCCAGCATGAAAGTGGACTCTCGGTTTCACTGCTTTGGCTGTGGAGCGGATGGCGATGTGATAGACTTCGCCGCAAAACTGTTTCAACTGTCCCTGTTACAAGCGGCTGAAAAGCTGGCTGCAGATTTTGGACTTTCTGCAACAGATAACTTTCAACCACTTCTCTGCAAGCCGGTGGAAAAACCGCTAAGTCCGAAAGAGCAATTCTACAAAATCCTGTGTGGCTATCGTTCTCTGCTAGCAAATTGGCGCATGGCCTATGCACCCAAAAATCCAGAAGCATCCCTGCATCCTTGTTTTGTAGCAAGTCTGCACTATGCAGACCGTGTGCAATATCTGCTGGATATTCTTTTGCTGGGAAGTCTACCTGAAAAGCAAAAATTACTCAACGGAAAGGAAGTGACCGCCCTTGGAAAAGCAATCGAACGATGCAAAGAAACCGAAGAAGCAGCATAGCGCACCCGCCCGAAACTGGGTGGGCGACAACGGGAAAATAATCGAACCGTTGTTTGCAGATTACTTTTTGAGCCAGCACCCCATGCGCTGCTTTCAAGGCAGACTGTTCACCGTGGATGGCATGGTGGAAGATGAAGCTCCATTGAAAAAGGAAATCTATGAGCAAGTCCGCTATTACGCTACCACCAGCGTAGCACGACGCATTGAACATATCATGCAGGCCATCAAGTTGGCCTGTGCATCCGAACCACCGGAGATTCAGACAGACCGCATCCATGTCCGAAACGGCACATACTTTGTGGACGGTCACTTTACCCCTGAAAAAGAATACTGCATGAACCGATTGCCCATCGCCTATGTGCCAGAAGCACCAGCACCGACACGCTGGCTGCAATTTCTGAATGAGCTGCTGTACGAAGAAGATATTCCGGCCTTACAAGAATACATTGGCTATTGCCTGCTGCCTGTTACCAAAGCGCAGAAAATGCTGCTGATGGTTGGCAAGGGCGGCGAGGGAAAATCCAGAATTGGACTGATTCTGCGAGAGTTGTTCGGCAGCAGTATGTATACAGGCAGTCTGCAAAAAGTGGAAACCAATCGTTTTGCCCGCGCAGACTTGGAGTATAAGCTTCTTCTGGTAGATGACGATATGAAGACCGAGGCCCTGCCGCAGACCAACAATATTAAAACTCTTGTCACGCTGGAAGATAAAATTGACATTGAGCGCAAGGGCCAGCAGAGTGTGCAGGGTACGCTGTATGTTCGGTTTGCCTGCTTCGGAAACGGCAGTTTACACGCGCTCTATGACAAGTCCAACGGTTTCTATCGCCGCCAGCTGTTGCTCACCACTAAGGAAAAACCTGTTGGCCGGGTGGATGATCCTTTTCTCATTGATAAGATGCGGAACGAAAAAGAGGGCATCCTGCTTTGGGCGTTGGAAGGGCTGCATCGGCTGATTCGGAACAACTATCGGTTTACCATCAGCGAACGCACTGCGGCAAATCTGAAAGAAGCAATGGAGCAGGGCAACAATATCCTGGGCTTTCTCAAATCCGAGGGTTACTTTGAAATTCGGCAGGGTGCCAAGTGCAAATCTACGGATTTCTATAAAGTCTATGAACGCTGGTGTCTCGATAACCTGGAAAAGCCGCTGGCAGCATCAACCTTTATCCACCATCTAAAAGATAATCAGAAAAGTCTGGGCATCGTCTACGATGATAAGTGCATTGGCACAAATCGGGGCTTTCACAATGTAGACGTTGACCTGTTTTTACCCATTGATGTTCCAAGTCCGTGGGATTAAAAAATAAGAATCAACTTGAAAAAGCCCTGCTCAGCCTGCTCACAGTGCGCAAAAGGTGCAGGATGAGCAGAGTGAGCAGGC
>DXUR01000463.1 GCA_019417795.1 Clostridiales bacterium
GCCCCGGGTCAATGCCCGCACCGTGGACTTTGATGAGATGGAAGTCCAGCCGGGGGATGAGATCCCGGTGCCCTTTTCCTATTCCACGAAAAACCCGCCCTACAATCAGGCGGTGTGCTGGCTCACCTGGACCACCGAGGAGACCAAGCGCATCGTGCAGGAGAATCTGGATCGGGCCCCCATGTACTCCGGCTTGATCGAGGGCATCGGCCCCCGGTACTGCCCCAGCTTTGAAACGAAGATCGTCCGGTTCCCGGACAAGCTCCGCCATCAGCTTTTTGTAGAGCCGATGGGACTGAACACGGAGGAACTGTATATTCAAGGCTTCTCGTCCTCTTTGCCGGAGGAAGTGCAGATCCAGATGCTCCATAGCGTACCCGGCCTGCGCCGCGCGGTCATGACCCGTCCGGCCTATGCCATCGAATATGACTGCATCGATCCGCTGGGGCTGCTGCCCACGCTGGAAACGAAACAGGTGTCTGGACTGTACGGCGCGGGGCAGTTCAACGGCTCCTCCGGATACGAGGAGGCGGCGGTCCAGGGCTTTGTGGCTGGCGTCAACGCCGCCCGGAAGCTGAAAGGGGAGAGTCCATTCATTCTCTCCCGGGCGGAGAGCTACATCGGTACCCTGATTGACGATCTGGTGACGAAGGGCACCAACGAGCCCTACCGCATCATGACCTCCCGCAGCGAGTACCGGCTGGTGCTGCGGCAGGACAACGCCGACCAGCGGCTGACCCGGCGGGGCTATGAGATCGGTCTCGTGCCGAAGGAGCGGCTCCGGGCGGTGGAGGAAAAGTACGATGCCATCCAGCGGGAGATCAACCGGCTGGAGCACACCGGCGTGGCTCCCTCCCCGGCACTGACGGCATTTCTGACGGAGCACGGCACTGCCGATGCCCCGGATGGCTGTTCTCTGTTGGCGCTGCTGAAGCGGCCCCAGCTCCACTATGATGAGCTGGCGCCCTTTGACCCTAACCGTCCGGCGCTGACGGCGGATATTGCCGAGGAGATCGAGATTTCCGTGAAATATGAGGGCTACATCAAGCGCCAGCTGCAGCAGGTAGCGGAGTTCAAGCGTGTGGAGGGTCACAAGCTGCCCCCGGACCCGGATTACAACGCCATTCAGGGTCTGCGGCTGGAGGCAAGAGAGAAGCTCTCCGCCGTGCGGCCCATGGATCTGGGACAGGCGTCCCGAATCTCCGGCGTCAGCCCCGCCGATTTGACGGCGCTGATGATCTGGCTGGAAAATAAACGCTGAAAGAAGGATATTCATGCGAAAGTTTTTAGCAATCGTGGTCTGCAAGCTGGGCCGGTTTGTAGGCAAGCTGGTGGGCAAGGGCAGCTCTATGCCCGGCAAGTTCGCCCTGAAGATCTGCCCCGACATTCTGAAGCGGGTGCAGCTGCCGCCCCACATCATCGCCGTCACCGGCTCCAACGGCAAGACCTCCACCGTGGAGATGATCGCCACGGTGCTGCGGGGGCAGGGGAAGAATGTCATTTACAACGCCGAAGGCTCCAACCAGGTGGAGGGCGTCACCACCCTGATCCTGACCCACGCCACCCTGGGGGGGAAGGTCAACGCGGACGTGCTGCTGCTGGAAAGCGACGAGCGGTACGCTGCCCACAGCTTCAAGTATTTCCACCCCACGGAATTTGTCATCACCAACCTGTACCGGGACCAGCTCACCCGGAACGGTCACCCCGAAAGCGTGTTTGACGCCATTCTCCCCGCCATCCACCCCGATACGGAGCTGATCCTGAACGGCGACGATCCCCTGTCCAGCTGCTTTGTCATCGGCCATGAAAAAGTGAAGTGGTTCGGGCTGAATCGCTGTGCCACGGATACGGAGACCCCCACCGGGGTCTATCATGACGGGGCCTACTGCCCAGTGTGCCACGCGCCCATGGAATATGAGTACGTCCACTACAACCACATCGGCGCGTACCGCTGCACCAGCTGCGGCCACGCCCGGCCCGACCCGGACTACGCCGCCACGGAGCTGGACCTGCAAAACGGCAAACTGATCCTGGACGGGCAGTTCACCGTGGCATTGGCCTTCCGCAGCATTTACAATGTCTACAACATTCTGGCGGCCTACGCCGCCTGCCGGGAATGCGGCGTGGAGGGAGCCGCCATTGCGGACACCCTCAGCAGCTACATTCTGAAAAACGGACGGATGCAGACCTTCACCCTTGGTCAGCACCACGGCATCCTGCTGACCAGCAAGCACGAAAATTCCATCGCCTATGACACGAACCTCCGCTATATCGCTTCCGCCAACGAGGATTGCACGGTGCTCATCATCGTGGACGCCGTATCCCGGAAGTATTTCACCAGCGAGACAAGCTGGCTGTGGGACATCGACTTTGACCAGCTGAATGTCCCCCATGTGAAGCGGGTCATTCTCTCCGGTATGTACCGGAATGATCTGGCGGAACGGTTCCGGTTCACCGGCGTTCAGAACTGGGAAGTCATTCCCGGCATTCCGGACGCGGCAGCAGCGATCCGGGACAGCGGCAGCGAGGCGTTGTATGTAGTCACCTGCTTCTCTGACCGGGACAAGCTGCTGAATTTGCCGGATGTGAAAAAGGAGGGCTGAGCCATGGAATTGAAGATTCTGCATTTCTATCCGGATCTCATGAGCTTGTATGGCAGCTATGCCAACGTGTCCATTCTGAAGCAGACGTTGGAGGAAATGGGCAATACCGTCACTGTGGAGCGGGTGGAGCTTGGCGGAGACGCCGATCTGACCCATGCGGACTTTGTCTACATGGGCGCAGGTACAGAGCGGGCGCAGAAGGCGGCTCTCCTGTATTTTTCCAAGCTGGGAGATGCTGTAAAAGCGGCGGCGGACGCAGGCGTGACCATGCTGTTCGCCGGGAACTCCATGGAGCTGCTGGGCAAGACCATCACCGATGACGCCGGAAAGGTGTACGAAGGACTGGGACTGGCGGACTTCACTGCCGTCCAGAACAAAAAGCGGTTCGTGGAGGACGTTTACGGCCACACGGACCTCTATGAGGACGCAGTGGTGGGCTTCGTCAACCGCTGTTCGGTCATTACCGGCGTGGAGACGCCGCTGGTGACTTCCATGGACATGGGCCACGGCAACGAGGGACCCTGCGGCCCGGAGGGATATCACAAGGGCAGCGTCTTTGCCAGCCAGCTCACCGGGCCGATTCTGGTGAAGAACCCGGCGCTGCTGAAGATCATGGTACAGGCCATCTATCGCCATCGGGGAGAGACCTGCCCGGAGATCCCGGTAGATCAATACATGGCCGAGGGCTGGGCCATCACAGCGGAGCAGTTGAAGGCCCGCTGCACGAAATAAAAGAAAAAAGCACGGCGGAAGCCGTGCTTTTTTGTATCTTGACCGTTCAATTGTAAGCGCTCAATAACCACCCGCATTTCCAAGGTTGAGTAAGTGTGAGAAAATGA
>DXUR01000464.1 GCA_019417795.1 Clostridiales bacterium
GAGGAGGTGACGGTGACGCTGACCATGGATATGGACATCGGCTTTGGTGGGCTTGGCAGCTTTCCTATTGAACTGACGGCACAGGCCAGCGGCAGATCGGAGGTGTACTGGAAGTGAGAAAACGACTCTTGCGCTCCCGCTCCGGTGAGGGCTATCCCATGGTCATTGCTGTGGCACTCTGCCTGCTGATGCTCTTTATGCTCATCTCCGAGTATTTTCGAGTCAATATTATCGTGCAAGGTGTGCGGGACGCGGTGCAACAGGCGGTCATTGCCACGGTCAATGAGAATTATGACGATGTGTACCACTCTGTGCGGGAGGGCTATGCCGCTGGTTGGTTCCCAGAGGGGGATGGCGAGTGGTTTGAGTCCATTGACACCGGTGATATCTACGGCAACCTATCCTATATTCTTGGCCTTACCACAGATGGCGAGGGCTACATGAAATGCGCTGGAAATGAGCTGGAGTATACGATCTCCGACCTGTCCGTCCGCATCTCCAACAACGCCATCACATCAGGCCAGAGCGAGGGGTATCTCGCAACCGCCACCCTCCATCTGGAGGTCCCCACCCGCTTTGCCGGACGGATACTGCCGCCTATAAGCATAAATCTGAGGGTGGAAGCCAAGTATATTCCAAAGTTTTAATGCTTTCAGTTTCTTGCGGTGGACTTCCGCACAGAGCTGTGGTATGTTCAGGATAAGAAGATGGATTATCAACCCTTACTAAGAAAGGAGTTCGATTATGACAGAGAAAACAAAACGCATCATCCTCATTGCGGCAGGCGTCCTGCTCTGCGCGGCACTGGTGGTGGGGATCGTCAGCCGCCTTGCGGCGGTACCCATGCCCATCGACCCCGCCATCCCGGACGATGTGCCGGACACGAAAGATCCGGTAGTGAACATCAGCGATCCAGAGGTAAAGGTGGATATCAAAACAGATGGAGATCACCACGATCTCGGCAACGACGCTGACAGCTCCGGCACAGAGCAGACCATTCAGGGTACGCCCACCAAGCCGGACGCGCCGGAGCATCCCAGCAAGACGGAGAAGGACCATGCGGCGGACGATGTGCCGGAAGCGGATCGCAATATGGAAACGCCGCCCACCTACAAGCCGGAGCAGACTGAGGTAAAGCCCCAGCCTACGGAGCCTGCAGGCGGCAGCACCAATGATGCCGGACAGGTATATGTCCCCGGCTTCGGCTATGTGACGCCCAGCGGCCCTAACGATGGCGGAACGCTGGACGATATGTATGAAAACGGCAACAAAATTGGAATCATGGGCAACTAAGTCTGCACGATCACAGGAAAGACACGGCTAAGAAGAAGCCGTGTCTTTTTTATCTTCATGACAAGGAGGAATGCGAATGAAAAGGCTTTTGCCCCTGTTACTGGCGCTTGTGCTGGTAATATCCGCCATCGTTCCCGCCTATGCCACAGGCGATGGCAACTTTGATGGCGGAGGTGGTGGCATGGGGAATGGCTCAAAGACAAACTACTGGAATCCCGGCATGGATGGCGTAAGAGTGTCTATCGTGGATGTAGGTTCCCATTCTGTAGTGCGAACCCCCATCGACTTAACCAACAAGGTTCCTGCAGCAAATGTTGCTCACTTTGGAAAGGTGTCCAAGTTGTCTTACAATGCGGGACGAGGATTGTCCGTATCGGTCAGCGGATATTCATATCGAAATCCGAGTCAGAGTCTGCCTAAGATTATCTCTACGGGCAGCAGCAAAGCCAGCATCGCTGCCATTCGAAGCTATTTCACCGATGAACAGGTTATCCGTTCCATTGCTGGATACGCAGGAATGGACTTCGATACGCTCATAGGCGGAGACTATAAGCTGGTAGTAGAGCCGCTGGCCTATCTTTGCTATAACGGTCAGCAGTTTGCCATGACCGCCACGGAAGCGGCTCTGTATGACCAGATCGTCAACGGAGATCTTAGAAAGAAGCTGGGTACGCTCACCCATAAAAATCTGCCGCTGGCGATTTTTCTGGAGGAAGCGGATCTCGGCTACACTGCATGGTCCGGTAGCCGCACTGAGAAGGCATCCAACGGCGACATCATCTCCTCTCTTGGCATCGGCATTGTCCGCTTCAACGAGGTGACAACGCCACCGGAGATCAATGACTTTGATTATGAATACCGTGTCAACACAGAAGTTATCACCTCCGTGGAGGTGCGCGGCGGACAGTCCGACCCGGACAACCCCGTATCGGTACGCTTTAACATTCAGGGCAGGACTTACACTGTCAGCAATGTCTACTACCCGGACGGCGACAGCCAGCTGGCGTGGGTGCGCTGGCGTACTCCCATAGAACCCTGCGTCATAACGATTTCCGTCAGCGTGTACGGCGGCGGCTCGGCGCAGGGCACCATCACCTGCAATATCGTGGATCTGGACGGCAATGACCCGCCCAATCCCCTGGCGGATGACCGCAACAACGGCTTCAGGCCGGCGTCTGTTCCCGAAAAGGAGCAGGTGACCTCCGCCTCTTGGGGCATCTGGTCACCGTGGTGGCAGGAGAATTGGGAGTGGGTGGAAAACTGGCAGAAATGCTGGCACACAGACCGCTGGACGGATGCGGACGGCAAAACCCACACGGACCGCTGGTACCATTGGGTGGACAACGGCTGGTGGGAGGACCATGGCTGGTGGGAGTTTGACTACAATGGCTACTCTGCCAGCTTGACCGGCAGTATGAAGATCACGCCGGACGAGAAGAGCCCCACGGCGACCGCATCCGCTCTGAAAAGCGGCTATGGCGTTCAGGAGAAGGTGACCGCAAAAGTCACCACAAATCAGAGTGCGGCGGTGACGGCAGCCCAGAACGCTGTGACCTACTTCCCAGAGTTTGGCTACGAGAGCTATTGGCGGCTGCTGGAGGCAGAAATCTCCGGGCGAAGCACGACCTTCCAATTCAAAGCCAATCCCTACAGCACCTACAACCGCCGCACCCACTTCACGCCCATTTGGTACCCGGACGGCAGCTATACGCCCTACACATGGCTTCTGGATTGCTGGACACCCACGGGAATGCTCAGTATGAACCTGACGGACCGCGTCACCATCCGGGGGAATCTCTGGGAGGAGTGGCATATTGCTCCCACAAAACAACGATAGAAACGGAGGAATCTATGAACAACACAAAACGCAAACGCCTTTGCGCAGCACTGGTGCTGTCCCTGCTGTTGGCCTGCGTGATGGGAACCACGGCCTTTGCCGCAGGCACGGGCGATGTAGCCAGCGCCGTGGAGAGCACCTGGAAAACAGCCTCTGGTCAGATCAAGACCGTGGTGAACAATGTGGTCTTCCCCGCCATCGACCTGATCTTGGCAGTATTCTTCTTCGCCAAACTGGGGACGGCCTATTTCGACTGTGCGCCCGTAGCGGCGATGTAATAATTCTGGATATGGCAATCCAGCGGGA
>DXUR01000465.1 GCA_019417795.1 Clostridiales bacterium
GCATGGTTGGAACAACTCAATCCTGTAAAAAGAAGCAAGCTGGAAAAAGCTGTGATATACGCAAAAAAACATAAAGAAACACTGCGTAATTATCTTCAGAATGGACGTTGCGAAATATCGAATAATACAGCGGAACCACTGCCTGTTTAAGGCGAAGGATACCAAGGGGCAGTGGACAATACGGTGGATTATTCAATCAACTTAAAAAGAGACACGGCATAAATTATTCTGATAGATTTTACATCAGATTGCTTTATGCCGTGCCTTTTATGTTATTATAATGATTGCTACATACATATAGCAGGCTTCACCCTCCGTTATACACCGGATTCGCATTGATTTTCGGTACGAAGGCAACAGCCGTTCCGCAATTTTCACCATCCTTCCCATACTTCTTCATAGATCTGTCCGGCAGAAAATACCCAGGATGGATGTTTTGCCAAGTATACCAATGTTGCAAATTCCCGACGAGTCATAGAAATCAACTCACCGTTTCGGTATGCTGTTCTCTCCTTCAGCCGAAGCTCCAAGCCCGGAAAAACAAGAGTGTTACAAGGGTGGGATGTCACAATATGGTCAAATCCTGGCTCGACCGCAATAATCTCCATAATTCTACTGAGTATATATTCTTCATGGTCGGTAAGCGACAGTACCAGAAACTTGCCCATATTGTTCACATCCCTCTTTATTGATATTATTTTTGCATTACATTACGAGTTCATTTTTCATCTGTCGGATGCGGTATTCACCGCCATCGCCCCGTCTGCATAGAAGTAGTACCACTTACCATCAATCTGCTTCCAGCCTCCGGCAAACATTATTCCGGTGACCTTGTCCAGCCAGTACCACTTCTGATCCTCGGAGAGCCAGCCCTTCACTGACTCCCCGTTTCTGTAATAGTTCCACTGGCCGCTGTCATTCTGCTGCCAGCCGTTTGCGGCCTGCGGGTCAATGACGATTTCCACAAACCGCCGCAGAACCGTGGCGACCTCGGCGCGGGTGGCGGTTCCCTTGGGGTCAAACTTATTTTCATTCTTCCCGGCCAGGATGCCCGCCTGCTGCATGGACTTGACCGCATCCTTCGCCCAGCTGCTGATCTGTGTGTTGTCCGCAAAGGTCACAGCCCTCAAGGTCTGGGGCAGGTCATAGCCCAGCTTTGCAGCATAATTTTTCATAATCACCGCCATCTGTTCCCGGTTGATGTTGGTGTCCGGTGCAAAGGTGGTGGCGGTAATGCCTTCCACAATACCGGTCTGTGCCGCCCAGTTCACATAGGGGGCATAGTAAGCGTCGGCTTTCACATCGGTGAATTTCCCGGTCTGGTAACTGTCCGGGTTGATGCCCGCCAACCGCCCCAGAGTTGTCACAAACATTCCTCTGGTCATGCCGGTGTCCGGGCTAAAGGTGGTGTCGCTGGTGCCGGAGAGCAGTCCCCGGCTGGCTGCAAAGAGGATGTTATCTGCTGCCCAGTGGCCGGTAATGTCGGTAAAAGCCGGGACAAAAGTTTTGTAGCCCACGCCGTAAACGCTGAAATGACCGGTTTCAAAAACCACCGCTTTCAGGCTGGCATTGTAGCTGGATTTGGTGATCCATTCCACCTTGCCAGCGTCATCTACATAGACTGCATAGAGATTACCTGTCTGCTCACCCTTTGCCGGTGTGTAGGGCAAACGCACCGATATAGTGTGACCATTTAAGTTGGCAATCGGTGTTTCTTTGCCGCCGGAGAGGTAGACCAGTGACAGGTCATAGGTCGGTCTTGTGCCGATGGTGGCTTTGGCCTCGGTGGAACGCAGTGCATCCACCTTATCTGCCCGGAGAATGATGTCCCCGCCAGCGGAGGCGGTATCCAGCTGCTTCAGAGTATCCAGGCCGATAGTAACCGAAACCAGATGGTCTGTTGCTACGGTAAACTGCCGGACGTTTTCTTTAACCAGCAGATCCAGTGTCTGCGCCTTGATGGTCACGTTAAAAGAGGTCTGGCCTGCCGCCGGGGTGATGGGAACCGTAACACCAATCCCGTTCTCTGTGGTGCCGTTCTTTTTCGCATCCTGTTTGGCCTTGTCGATGGCGGACTGGACAGAGCTGTTATCCACTGCCGCATTGCCGTTTTTATCCGGCTGTATGGGTTTGGTTTCACCGGTGACAGGGGCTTCCGGCTGGTTGGTGTTATCATTGCTTCCGGAACCGTTAGAACCGCCGGAGGATGAGCCTCCACCGCTGCCCGAACCACCAGAGGAGGAACCGCCGTCGCTGGAAGATTGCTTGGAAACAGTCAACGTTCCAGAAACATAGGTGATCGCATAATTGTCATTTGACAGCGTACCAGTAATGTTGATCGCGGTTTTTCCGGTTTTGCTCATATCCAGTGTCTGTGCGTAGTCCAGTGTTACCGTGCCGCTCAGGGTATCTGCACCAACCAGCCCCTCCACCTTGTAGTCCTTATCTGCTTCCGGGCTGCTCAGATCGGGCGCGGTGCTGCCGGTGTAGGCGCTCTTATCAAGCGCCGTAACGGTGACCACTTTCTTCGCTACGGTCACAGTCACGTTCTGTTCTGCCACATCTGCGTACTCTGCGTTTCCCTGCACCTTGTACCAAACGGTGTATTCTCCGGCATTTTTCGCTGTGGGGATCTGCTCACTCCACTCAGAATCGCCAAGCCGGTAGAGCATTGTGCCGCCAGTGGTCTTGCCCGCTGTAACCAGAGCCTGTTCTGCACCGTTGTAGGTCAGGGCGTTTGCCGTAGGTGCCGTAACAGTGGTGACAAGCTTGTTGGTCGCATTGACATTGACGGTCAGAGTGATGTCCTCATAGTTTGTGCTCTTGATTACCACGGTCACTGTACCCACAGAGCCGGTGGTTTCCACGTCATTTTTCTGAATCGGCAGGGTCAGCTTGCCGTTTTCCACCTTCGCGCCGCTGGTGTAGTAGCCGTCATTGAGTTTGATCTCGCCCAGCTCATAGGTGGGTGCACCGTACTCTTTGGGAGTTTCCAGCGTGGGCAGGGCGGGGAGCGTCACAGTGTAGGTCTTTTCGTGGCCGTTTACAATGACGAGCGCGGTTTCCTTGGTGAAGTCAGGCGCGGCGGCCTTGGTGATGTTGGCAGTGGTAGGGAAGCTGCTCTGCTCCAGGGCGTAATTCTTCGCGGCCTGCCCCGTCAGGCTCACTGTGGCGGTGACGTTCTTGCCGCTGCCCACACCGGCATCGTCAAAGCTGGCGGTGACGGTGTAGTCTGTGTCTCGGGTCAAGGTCACGCCGTCGAAGGTCACGCTGGGAACGCCCGCGTCTGTCGTGCCATCATAGGGCTTGGACGCAGCCGTTACCCCGGTGATGGTCAGCCGCTTCGTCCCAATACTGACCGCCACGCTGGCGGGGTCGGGATCGTTGTGGTTTGCATCGCCCAACACCCCATACC
>DXUR01000466.1 GCA_019417795.1 Clostridiales bacterium
TCCTCGCCTTTATCAAGCTGAGTTCTTTTTCATCTACGAAGAATTTGACCTGTATCGGTCGCTTGCGATTCCTGTTGTCTGGCATAGATGCTATCCCGCTCCTGTTCAGTTATCTCTCGTCCGTAGTGAAATGCTTTATCATATTCGTTGGATTTTTCAATTCTGTTTTGAAAAATTGGGGATACATCGGAATATCCTCGTCCAGCGAAACCCACACCAAGTGTTCTTTGCTGCTGCCTTCCATGAAACTCTCGCTGACCGGCGCAAAAGCATCAGGCACTTTCATATAGAAGATAAGCGAAATCTCATAAATTAGCTTGTTCCGCTTGGAAGGCGCATCGCCATAGAAATAGATTTCGTGCACAAAGCCAAGGCGGTCAATTTCCATCTGAACACCTGTTTCCTCCAACACTTCACGGACAACGGCCCCCTCTGCTGTTTCACCGAATTTTATCCTGCCGCCAACGGAGTAGAGATAGTCTCTGTCATTGCCAACCATCAAAATCTTTCCATCCTTCATGATGATTGCGCCGACACGAATATTCAAAATTCCATCGTCACAGGCTACGCACATATCTTTGTTCATGGTTTTTCCACCTCTGCACACAGTTTCAGTGCTGTCATTTTTTCTTTTATTAAGCCAAGTCCTTCTCATCTACAAAGAATTTGACCTGTATCGGTCGCTTGCGATCTGCTTTATTCGGCATAGGTGTCTCCTTCACTCATAACTGACAAAATCCTGCTCAACCAGCGCATAATCAACCGATGATTGAAGCCGACCGAGCTGGTCTTTCCATGAATCGATATTGGTTCGTACCTTGCGGAATCCAAGTGATTCGTAAACGTGCTGCGCTCTTGTGTTCGTCAAGTTCGTATCGAGGATGATTTTGGCATAGCCGTTTCTGAACAGCCAATTGATCAGCATACTCAAAACCTTTCTGCCAACACCACGGTTCTGACAATCGGTTTCGCAGATCTTAATGCCGATTTCTACAACTCCATCTGACACATTGTGGTAATTGCACTCGCCAATCAGACGGTCGCTTTCCTCAACGACCAGAAGACCGTTTCTAAGTCCTTTTACAACTTCTTCCTCGGTCGTTCCCAAGCCGTTGGGAAAGCCTGCGTGTGCCATCACAGCACCATCATTCCACCAAGCGGCAAGCTGCTTCGCATCGGCAACCTCGGCTTGGCGGATTGTTAGATTTTTATGTTGTATTCTCACTTGGTTACTCCTTGCCCTGTCTCCCGACTGTTAGTGTGTACACACACTATATCACAAGGATAGCTCTGTTTTCAATACGATACCCAGAATTTATCGCCCTAAAATATAACTTTTCCACGAATATAAGCTGATTTTCAGCCCTTAGCTGTACAAAAACAGGCAGCACCCAACCGAAGTTGAGTGCCGCCTGTTTTGTTGTCCAATCCTGCTTGGCAGATGCCGATTTTGTAGTTTTCTCAGATTACTGTCTTATCGGCACACGGCATAGCCGCAAGATCTTTATAAAGGGGATTGACCACAGCTATTATAAGGGATATACGACGTTTCAGACAGAAAACCTGTAACACACAAGTAGAATCTATCTGCAAAGCGGACGCAAAAACAAATGGGGATGTGTCTTAACGGCACATCCCCATTTGTAAACGATCCAGCTCGATAACTGACATACCATTTGCTTCTGGAATCCTGTTTTATAGAACAGCCACATGAAAATGACCTCACGTCAATTCAGCAGCTTCGATTTGAAATACGACGTTTCCCAGCATCAGCGGTTATAGCGGGACAAAGCACCTTAAGGCTGGCGAACCGAATCATATTGCTCCAAGGCCTTGAGATAGGCATCGTAGGCTGCTTCCAAGGAGGAATATTCTTTTCCTTTTTTCAGGGTTTGCGCATACTGGTTCGGCGTAAGCGATTCCGAGATGGTGACATAGTCTTTGCCATTCCGCTTGCCGGTCGTGGTTTCGGAAACATAATATTTTCCGTCACCGGTCTGGATGATTACGGGGATGCTCTTTCCGGCGCCGACTTTGTCAGTGTTCAGAGAGGTCCAGAAGAGATACCGCTTTGCTTCTTGCCCGTCTTTCCCGTTGCCAAGATAGGCCCAGGTGCAGTCCGGCTGCTGTAAAAGGCTGTTGTCCAGCTTTTCGATCGCTTCGGAAATAGCCGGGATATATTCCGAGTCTGGGCATCTGGAGTCAAACTCAAAATTTGTATTGTTCTTTATGCTGCCGTTTTTCCAGAAAGCTGTATCATATAGAAGTGAGAAGAAATCCGTTATGCTTGTATTAAACGGGTATTCAGGCGTAGTCGGGTCGGCCTTTCCGCTCCAGGTGAGAATGATTCCGTAATCTTCATGATATGACACAACGCAGGTTCCGTTCGGCGCAGCAACGCCTTTCCAATTATCTGTGTCCCCTTGCTTTTTGTAGTGGACGATACCGCCGATATTCACGGGGTCCAATGATTGCCAGTCGGCCTGCTTCTGCGTCAGGTCAACCGTCACGGTGATCTCCGAATTTCCGAGCAGTGCCTCTGCGGATACCTGTGCATAAGCAGAGCGTACATTTGTAAGATCCGTCGCTTCTCTGGTTTTTTCAAGCTGTGATGAAAATAACGGGATCGCAATCGCAATCAATACAGCGATGATCGCAATGACGATCAGCATTTCCATCAATGTAAATCCGTTTCTGATTCGTTTCACTATAATCCCTGCTTTATTTTGGGTATTTTTATCCGCCCATTTTACCACAATCCTGCGATGTTTGCAACGAGAAAGATGTATAATTGAAAATCATTTCGTCGAGGATAATATCTGGACAATGGACAGCGATGGTGAGTTGCGGCTGACGATCATGGCGACCCTTGCCCAAGAGGAAAGCCGAAAAAAGCCGCTGATTTCGTAGTGAAACCAGTGGCTTGATTTGCGGTGTATTCAGATGAAAATGGGCAAAAAAATAACGGTCACACAATCCTGACGGACTGTGTGACCGTATTTATATCATTAGCAGAGCTGCTCCAGCTGAAAGGCCAGCTCGGTGCGGCCCACCACGGCGTGGTGGTTGTTGTAAAGGTTTTTGTCGTGGTAGCGGGGCAGAGAGCAGGCTTCCTCTGGCGTGATGACGCCGAGCTGGGTGAGAACCGAGAGGATGGCATACGGGACGATGGAGGAGGCGCCGTCCTCCATTTTGAGGGCAATGCCGATTCCCTTATCCTTGATGCCCACGGCATAGAATGCGCTGGCGCCTGATTTACAGAAGATTCGGTCGCCGAAGGCGGCCATCAGCTGGGTGCAGATGCGATCGGTTCCCGCCACCATTTCCGGATGTGCTGTCATGGCGGATGTGATGCGCCGGAGGGTAGCGGCCCGGGTGGGGGCGAAAAGCGTAGGGAGGGACATGCGGGCGTAGC
>DXUR01000467.1 GCA_019417795.1 Clostridiales bacterium
CCTTCTGCTTTATTCTCTAAATAATGTATAAATTATGAATGAGGCTAGAATGTAGAAAAAACAACGACTGTAAGCTGAAATAATTAAATTTGAACTGCCATTATTTTCTGAAAGGTGAACTGATATAATACAGTCAATGACATGGCCATGTCAAAATACAAACGAATTAAGGGAGTTTTTTGACATGAAAAAGAAAGGCGTAGGAAGTCCCGCATATAAGCTTGGTATACATATCAAAGATTATCGTGAACAAAAAAATGGTCGCAAGCTACTTTGGCGAATAAAATTGAAACTGACCAGAAACGAATATCGAAAATTGAAACTGGCAATGTGTATATAGGATGGGATACCTTTTACAAAATATCACAAGCACTGGATGTATCAATAGAGGAATTGATTGAAGGAGATGAGTAAAGCCACCAGATTGAACGTAGCATAAGGCAAATGCTTGTAAATTTCACATCTGTATGCTACTATAATAACAAGAGAAAAGAAGGTGATGGGATGGCGCAAAAGGATACATCTGAAAAAATTCTGGAATCCTATAACGATGTCTTTTCGGACATTGTGAACGTGCTTCTGTTCAACGGCAAACAGGTTCTGTCTGCAGATGAACTGGAAGATCAGGCTCCACGCTCCTACTACAAGGCAGATGGCAAGATTCGTGAAATTGAGCGAGATGTTGCCAAACGCTGGAAGAACGGAAATATTCGCGTGGCCTGTATCGGTTTTGAAAACCAGACCGCTTCTGATCCCAATATGCCGCTCCGTGTCATGGGTTACGATGGCGCAGAGTACCGGGCGCAGTTACTTGGCGATAGCGAAAATCTCTATCCGGTCGTGACGCTGGTGCTCTACTTCGGCCATGATAAACCGTGGAATGGGCCGCTTTCCCTGAAAGAGCGACTGAATATTCCCAAAGAGTTTGAGCCGTATGTCAACGACTATAAGATCAATCTGTTCCAGATTGCATATCTGACCCACGAGCAGGTAGAACTTTTCCAGAGCGATTTTAAGGTTGTTGCAGACTACTTCGTGCAGAAGCGGGAAAACGGCGACTACATTCCGAGTTCGCAGGATTTGACCCATGTGCAGGAAACGCTTCAGCTGCTAAGTATTATGACGAATGATAATCGGTTTGAGGAAGCGTACAATACAAATACCGATGGCCAGAAAGGAGGCCCACGCAATATGTGTGATGTGCTTGATAAAGTGGAAAGCAGAGGCATTGCAAAAGGCATTGCAAAAGGCGTTGCGAAAGGTAAGGCTGAGGGTGAAATTGAAGGCAAAAATCAAATGGCTCTCCTTGTCAAGAAACTCCTCGATCAAGGCCGTATTGATGATGTCAAGCGGGCATCTGAAGATGAAGTGTACCGCGATCAGTTGATAAAAGAATTTGGCATTCGATAAGACCGGAGGCCCACGCAATATGTGCGATGTGCTTGATAAAGTGGAAAATCGTGGAAAGGCTGAAGGCGCAAATAGTGTAGCTCTGCTCATGAAGAATCTCTTCGATCAAAACCGCATTGAGGATGCAAAACGGGCTTCTGAAGATAAGGAGTACCGCACTCGGCTGATGAAAGAGTTGGGCATCAGCTAAAAAATTCATATGTACAACTGGGGGAGCGTCTTCGGATGCTCTCCCTTTACTTTTGCAGGGCAGTTCGTGTGGATTGTCCTGCTTCTTATATGAGGAGAAGACAGATTATGTGAAGCAGGAATAACAGAAAACTTGTGCCGGAGAGGTATTAAAAATGCTGTTCGTCATTTTAGCGTTATCAATCTGCTAAGATAAATTGCCCAATCTCGCTGTAATTGATACTTTTCTGCACCTACGGCATTTTTGATACAGAAAGAAAAAAGTTATGAGTATTTATGGCTATTGCAGAATTTCCACTGCAAAACAGAGTATCGACCGCCAGATCCGTAACATCAAGGCAGAATACCCTACTGCCCATATCGTGCAGGAAGCCTATACTGGCACATCCATTTTTCGCCCGGAATGGCTGAAGCTTTACCGGGTTCTGAAAGCAGGAGATACGGTGGTGTTCGATTCAGTGTCCCGGATGTCCAGAAATGCAGAAGAAGGTTTTGCTCTGTACGAAGACCTCTACCATAAGGGCATCCGGCTGGTGTTCTTGAAAGAGCACCACATCGACACCGAGACCTACAAAAAAGCTCTGTCCGGCAGCATTGCCATGACAGGGACGAATGTGGATTTCATCTTGAAGGGCATCAACGAATATCTGATGGCCTTGGCAAAGGAGCAAATCAAGCTGGCCTTTGAGCAATCCGAAAAAGAAGTTGCCGACTTGCATCAACGCACCCGTGAGGGCCTTTTGACCGCCCGGTTGAACGGCAAGCAGGTTGGTCGCAAGAAAGGCACTGGCTTTGAAACCAAAAAGTCCAAAGCAGCCAAGGAGAAGATCCGTGTCCATTGTAAGGCGTTTGGCGGCACATTGGATGACATGGAGTGCATGAAATTGACTGGTCTTGCCCGGAATACCTATTATAAATATAAGCGGCAGATTCGGGCAGATTTGACTGACGAGGGAAAACTTAAAAAGGAAGAGCTGTTACTCTGTCTACTCTAGGGGTATCGCCGCAACAACAATCCCCAAAAGAAGCGGCTGGGGGATGGCATCCTCTCTCTGAAACAGGAGCAAAAGCCGGCAGAGCCTGCCAAACCGGAAAACGGAAAGAAAGACCACAGCTTTCTAATCACGCTTGCGGTGTCGATCGCCATTATCCTGATCCTGTGGCTCATCAAAAAGTTCTAAACCGTGCCGAATCGGAATATCTTTTCGGGATCGCAAAGGTTTAAAGTCCCCAAGCGTCCAACTTACAACAAAAATGAGACAGGCGACCCGCCTTTCGGGAAGCCTGTCTCATTTTTCCGTTGGGGGCTATCTGCGTTGCGGCGAAGCAGCCCGGTTTGGAAACTCAGTGATTGAAGGAGAATGGGGAAACTACTTAAAGGCTGATATCCTTGCCGCCATTGAGCTTGCTGAAAGCCAGCAGAGAAATGACGGTGAGGATGGTCATAATGGTGGACAATGCGGCTGCAGTGCCGTAGTTGCCGCGGATGACCTCGGTATAGATTGCTACCGTCAGGGTCTTGGTTTTGCCGGTATACAGGATGATGGCGGTGGACAGTTCACTGATCATGGTGACCCAGCTCAGGATGGCACCAGAGATGATGCCGGAGGCCATCATGGGCACCGTGATGCGGAAGAATGCCTTCATCTTGGAAGCACCCAGCGAGATGGCAGCTTCCTCAATGCTCATGGGGATCTGCTGCAGGATAGCCACCGACGAGCGGATGGTATAGGGCAGACGCCGGATGATGAGTGCCACCACCATGATGAGCATGGTGCCGCTGATGAGGAGCGGGGGCTTATTGAAGC
>DXUR01000468.1 GCA_019417795.1 Clostridiales bacterium
CGGTGGACTGTCCCGCCCGCCGCAGCGCTTCCATATAGTGAAACCCCTTTTGACGGATGACCGCCAGCAGCTCGGCGGCGTAGGGCGTTTCGTCGAAGTCCCCGCTCCGATTTTCCCAGATCGTCCGATTTTCCGCGAGCCAGTGTTCGGGATCGGCGTGGCTTTGCAGCTTTTCGTAGGTTTCCAGCACCAGATCCTCCAGGGCGCTGTCATCCCGGCCCGCGCCCAGCGTATCCGCCAGCAGCGCACCGCCCTCGTCCAGTTCCTCGTAAAACCGCTCCAGTACCCGGGTCAGCACCCGCTGGCGCAGGAGCTTTGCGTCATTTTCGTCCAGCACCCGAAAGTCCGGCGTCAGAGTATAGCGCTCTCCCTCCTGTGCCAGAAGATGGGTGTTCTCCCGCAGCAGTGCCGTGCAGAAGGCGTCCACGGTCTTGATGTCCGCCTGATACACCCGCAAAAGCTGGCTGCGGAGGTGTCGGTCCTCCGGGGTCTCCGCCATCCGTTTGGACAGTTCGGCGGCGATCTTGCTCCGCAGCTCGGCGGCGGCAGCCTTCGTGTAGGTGATGATGAGAAAATCATCGATATGGCAGTGGTCTTCCGTCACATATCGGAACAGCCGCTCCACCAGCACCTTCGTCTTGCCGGACCCGGCGGCGGCAGACACCAGCAGGCTGCCGCCCCGGTTCTCCACTGCCGCTTGCTGCTGCTCCGTCAGTTTCAGCTTTGCCATGGGTCACCGCCTCCTTCCTCAAGCTCTTTCCAGAATTCCTCCGGTTTTACCGGCAGGATGTACCGCAGACGGTCCCGGTCCCGGCCATCCCGGAACTGACAGGCGGAGACCCAGTCGCAGAAGCGGCACTGGCTGTCCTCCTCGCTGTGGCAGCAGGGATCCGCGTCGATGTTGCCGCTGCGCAGCTCGTCGGAGATCTGGCCCAGCAATTTGTCCACATACGTGCCCAGTTTTCCCAGCCGGGCGGCGGAGGCAAGGCTCCCGGAGAGATTTCCGTCCTTGCCGACCCGCAGCGGCAGATAATGGGGCTCCGTCAGAGCCTCGTGCTCCATGGCCTGCAACACCGCCGGATCCTCCAAGAGAAGTCCGGAGCGCTTCAGCGTCTTTTCCCGCTCCTTTTGCAGAGCTTCCTGAGAGATCCCCCGCTCCGCCGGCAAAATCTCGTCCCGGGCGGGGAGATACAGCACGCCCGCCGGCTCGATCTCTTTTCCGAAAAATTCCGCCCCCTCCTTTTGCAGGGCAAAGAGGTACAGCAGCATCTGAATATCCAGTCCCATGCGGACGTTGGCCAGATCGAATTTCTTCTTGCCGGATTTGTAGTCCACCACCCGGAGGTACAGCTTATCGTCCTTGATCCAGCCGTCCACCCGGTCCACCTTGCCGCCTACCCGCAGTTCCCCGTCCGGACGGGAAATGGTGACGGCGGGCAGTGTTCCGTCCTTCCCTCCGAACCCCAGTTCGAAGGCCATGGGGACAAAATCCGAGTGGCGCAGTTCCTCCGCCACCTGGTCAATGATAGCGTAGGCGTTGGTCCGCAGACGGTTGAACAGATACCGGAACCGGGGGGTACGGTTCTGGAAATTGTGCAGCTCCTGTTCCGCGTATTGGTCGATATATTGTCGGGTCAGGCGGTGAAGTTCTTTGTTATCCACCGCGGCAAAGCCGCCCTGCCCCAGTACGTCCCGGGTGACGTTTTCCAGCAGATAGTGGAGAAACGTGCCGATCTGGGGCGCGTCGAAGGAGGCCGGTTCCCGGGGTTTGGCCCGCAGACCGTACTCCATGAAGTAGGCGAAGTGGCAGGAGCGCATCCGTTCCAGCCGGGAGGCGGTCATGGAAACCCGCTCTCCGTAAATGGCCCGGACTGCGGCGGGAGACAGACTGCCCCGTCGGGCCGCGGCGGCCCGCTCCATGGCGCTTAAATGCCGGGCGCTGTCCGGCTCCTGCTGAAAATACCGCCACAGGGGGCCGTCGGGGTCCTGTCCCGCCATTTCCAGTGCAGGTTCAACGGCTGACAGGCGATATGCCTTGTCAGCTCGCTCGTGTTCCACACGCAGCTCCGGGAATAGTTTCCGCAGCCGCTCCACCACAAACGCGGGGCGCAGTTCGCTGCCGGAAACATCCGTCACCGGATAGCTCACCGTCAGGCCCGCCGTGGGCTGGGCAAGCGCGGCGTAGAGGTTTTGCAGTTCAATGCCCATCCGTTCCATGCCGGTGGGGGCCAGCTCGACGCCCCGGAGGGCCAGCGCCTGACGGTCATCCTCGTTCAGCAGGCCGCCGCTCTGACCGGGGTCCGGCAGCACGTGGTCATTGGCTCCCAGCAAAAAGAGGTAGCTTGTGGTATGCCGGTCATTCCGGGTGATCTCACTGACGGACACCTGATCCAGCGCCACGGGGATGGTACCCACGCTGTACTGGGTCAGCACCAGTCGGAACAGCCGCTCAAACTCGCTCTGTTCCAAGTGTTCTTCCCCTAAAATTTCCACAAACTGATCCAGCACACCGCAGAGGATCTCCCAAAGCTGAGCGGTCTCCTCCGCCTCCTGCATCAGGCCTGCCTCCGCCTGGGCGTGCATCCGCTCCGTCAGGGCCGTTTCCAGCTTCAGTTCTTCCATAAAGCCATACAGGGCCTCTACATAGTCCCGGGCCGTCTCCCCGGCCTTCAAGCCCGCCGCCAGACGTTCCAGCGGCTCCCGCACCCGGCGGCGCAGTTGATTTACCTGCGTCAGCACGGCCTGCCGCCGGTCGTTCCACGGCGCGCCGTAGCCGTCCGGGTTTTCCGTCCAATCCTCGTCACGGAGCCACGTCTGGCCGTGGATGTCCCATTTCAGAACATAGTTTTCCAGCAGGTCACATTCTTCTGCCGTCAGGCCCGCCAAACCGGTTTTCAGCCAGCGGAACATATCCTCGTACTCATAGCCGTTGGAGATGGAGGACAGCACGCCGGTCAGCAGGCTCAGCACCGGCTTTTCCAGAATGTCGCTGCGGCGGCTGAGATACACCGGGATCCCGTACCGCTCGAACACCGTTTCGATGGTCCCGGCGTACTCCGTCATATTCCGGGCCGCCACGGTGATGTCCCGACAGCGGCACTTCCCCGCCGCCAGCAGACGGCGGATGTCGGCGGCGGTCTGCTCCACCTCGGAATAGACAGTGGCGGCCTCCCGGAGCCGGATGGCGGCGCTGTCGCCCTCATAGGGCAGATTCTCCCCAAAGAAATGGCGCTCCAAATGTCCAAGTGCTGACGGGTCCTCATTTGTTAAGGATAGTAGCTTTACAGGTTTCCCCTCAGAAGCGGCCAACCGCTCCAGCATGGACATGGTTTTCAGCGTGGGTTCAAAGATCTCCTCCCGGCTGTTGACCTCCCCTAACAGCGCTGTCTCTTATACACATCTGAC
>DXUR01000469.1 GCA_019417795.1 Clostridiales bacterium
CGCATCGTACGGAGTAAACAAGGGCTCGAATTGTTTGTTCATAAGCAACCTCCTGTAAACGTCCTTGCTGTTTGGGGCGGGAAGCGACTTTATATGATGGTCGTCTCCGTTTCGTTCCCTTACTTTATTATACAGTTTGAGATAGGCAGGCTCTATACGTTATAGACGAAATCTATATGAAATGGACGTTCCTCTCCCGATCGTGCGGCGCAGTTCCACGCCTACCCGGATACAAGCCGTTGGTGTTCCCTTGCGGGATGTACTCCGCTTTCCCGGAACTGCGGAGAAAGCCGTTGAAATCATACAGGATTAGTTGTTTCCGTGTGGTGGCAGCACGTGGAGCGTGCTATAATAATGGCGAGAACCAACCCAACAGCGTAAAAAAGTCGGCATCAAAACCGATGACTGACCATGGACGGCACGCTCTTTGGTTTCCGTTGGGGTAAAGCAGATTTCCCGTAAGATATTCGTAAAAGGGAGGACGAAACGGGTATGAAAATCGTTTGTGGGGCATTGGCCGCTCTTTTGTTCTGTGTGGCAGGCGCGATTTGGTATGTGTATCAAAAAAAGGCGGTGTTTCTGCCGGCACTTTTCGGCTTATGCGGCTTCCCCAAGATAAAGGAAAGCTGTTATTATGATGGAAGCGGCCACTTCCGACCGGCAACCAAGGAGGACAAGGTCGGTTTTTTTATGCAGCATCCAATCTTTGGCGGCTTTTATCATATGTTCTTCAATCTGGAGGATAACGCGCTAAAAGCCATTGCCCCTGCAAAGTACAAGGATTTCATGCAGGCACAGGGCCGTGCGGAACAGACCGACACCGCGCTGGATGCGTTCAATTATCTGACGGGCCTTGTGGAGAAGGGACAAGCCAAATTGGTGTCCGGCCTGTACCCGCAGGAAGCCATGAAGGACCATCCCGATCGAAGCCATCTGACGGGAATGTTTTACTACGGGCAGCCGGGCAAGCCATTTGCCATTGTGGTTCCCGGGGGCGGTTTCATTTCTAATGTGACGGATTGCGAGGGATACCCCATCGCGATGGAACTGCATAAAATGGGATATTCCGTCTTTGTCCTCAGCTATCCGATCGGCAAGCAACTGGGCGAAACAGAGCCGTTGAAGCAGGGGCAGGCAGCTGCTAAGGAACTGACACAGGCGATCCGTTATCTGACGAACCATCAAAAGGAACTTGCGATCTGTATGGATGATTATGCCATCTTCGGGTTCTCGGCCGGGGGACTTATGACGACAGCCTATTCTTTTGCAAGCTATGCCGATTGCTGCCACAATCATCACCTGCCAAGGCCGAAGGCGATTTTTCCTATGTACGGACTGGATTGGAATATCAAAGCACTCCCGGAGGATCAAGGTTTGGCCGTGTTTTCCATCGCAGGGCGTCAGGATGAGTTCGGCTTTGCCAACGTAGAAGCACAGCTTCCGGCGTTGGAAAAAACACTGGGCAGAGAAAATGTGAGCGTCAAAATCATTGACGGTCTGGGGCATGGCTTTGGCATTGGGTCAGAAACCAAAGTGAAAAACTGGCTTCAGGAAGCAGTTGTCTTTTGGGAAGCGCACAGATAACAGAGAAGCGAGGAAAACCGTATGGGCGAGATTTATGCTGCAAAAACCAATCACATCACAAACCCTGTAGGCTATGCTCTGAAGCCGCTGGTGTTTTCGTGGAAGGTAAAAGGGTGCAAAGGGCAGGAACAGCGCCACGCAAGGATCATGATCAGCAAAGAGCCGACCTTTACCACGCTTTGCTTCGATACGGGAGAGGCCGCACTTGACAGCCGCGCCGCAAGGGTAGAATTTGATCCACAACCCTGCACAAGATATTACTGGAAAGTCCTTGTGGCAACGGATGCCGCAGAAACGATCGAGTCCGACGTGCAGTTTTTTGAGACCGCCAAAATGGAGGAGCCATGGACAGCCCAGTGGATCACCTGTGACAGCAGCCAGCAACGTCATCCGATTTTTTCCAAGCGGATCAGCCCGACCCGGGCAGTTGCACGCGCAAGGCTGTATATTTGCGGTCTGGGATTGTACGAAGCATATTTTCTGGGGGAAACCAGCAAAGTATCGAGCAAAATCGGCGACGAGTATTTAACGCCGTACTGTAACAATTATGCACAGTGGATTCAGTACCAGACTTATGATGTTACGGAGCAGGTATCAGAAGGTGGTATGCTGTCGATCCTGCTGGGAAACGGCTGGTACAAAGGGCGGTTCGGATTCAGCGATCCTGAGCGGAAAGAATACTATGGAAGTGAATGGAAGCTGATCGCGGAGATTCACATTGCGTACCAAGATGGCACAAACGAGGTGGTCGGCACCGATGAGACTTGGTCGGTAAAACGAAGCAACCTGTGGTTCTCCAACATTTATGACGGCGAACGGCGGGATGATACCTTGCCGCCTACCCCGGAATGCTGCGCACGGATCGCACAGGCACCGAAGGGGCGGCTTATGGAACGGCTGTCTATCCCGGTCAAGGCACAAATGCTGCGGAAGCCGGTGGCGTTGATCCATACGCCGCGCGGTGAAGAAGTATTCGATTTGGGGCAGGAAATCACAGGAATTTTCCAACTGCGTGTGCGGGAACCGGCGGGGACAACGATTCGCATTCAAACCGGCGAGGTGCTTCAAGATGGGTGTTTCTATAACGAAAACCTGAGAACGGCACTTTCGGAATATATCTATGTCTCAGATGGAAAAGAAAAAACCATTGTTCCCCATTTTACATACTACGGCTACCGTTATGTAAAGGTCAGCGGTGTTTCCAACCTGTCATGCGAGGATTTTACAGCCATCGTGCTGCACAGCGATTACGAGAGCATCGGCAACGTGAAAACGGGCAATGCGCTGGTAAATCAACTGATCTCTAATGTAGAATGGGGCATGAGGGGAAACTTTCTCGATGTGCCAACCGATTGCCCGCAACGCGATGAGCGAATGGGCTGGACCGGCGATACGCAGGTCTTTTCCGCAACGGCAAGCTATCTGGCCGATTCGTTTGCCTTCTATCGGAAATATTTATACGATCTGTATCAGGAACAGCTCTTGGCTGGCGGTATGGTCCCCGAGGTCGTCCCCACATTCGGGCCGAGCAAGTGTTCCTGCGCATGGGGCGATGCTGCGTGTATCATTCCGTGGAATGTATATTTGTTCAGCGGTGACAAAACGATCCTTGAAAACCAGATCGAGAGCATGAAAGCATGGGTCGATTATATCCGCAAGATTGACGGCGATCACCATGGATGGAGACAGGTTTTTCATTACGGAGACTGGCTGGCGCTTGACCGTGCCGGGGCCGTTGCAAACAGCGTTTACGGGGCGACGGACGAAGCCTACATCGCTGACATCTACTATGCGGCAAGTGCCCAGATC